>NZ_JARZAE010000003.1 GCF_029892095.1 Kitasatospora sp. MAP12-44 | reverse complement strand
CCGCGAGCGGGGGCATGACGGCCGGGCCGGGGGCGATTCCTAGGATGAGCTCGGCGACGTGGGCGGCTGAGGCGACCTCGGCGAGATGCTGGCCAGGCAGGGGGGCGTCAGCCTCGGTGATGCGTCGCCAGGCGTGGCCGTACAGCAGGATGCGCGCGGCGGCGTCGGGGGCCTCCCGACTGAAGTCGTACCCTCCGGCCTGCTCGGGGTCCTCGTGATACCAGTCGCGGTACTGGGTGAGCAGGACGTCCCGGACGGTCTCGGCTGCGAGCGGGGCGGGGGCGGGCTGCTCGTAGGCGTCACCTTCGGTCTGACTGATGTCGAACACCGGCCCGGCCTTGAAGCCGGACACCTTGCGCCCCTCCCCCTCGGCGGCGGCGTCGCGGGCGGCTTCCCGGGGCCTGACCTCGGCGGTGGCCTGGGCGTCGTCGGTCCGCCGCCGGATCGGGGTCCAGATGCGGATGGAGGTGGACCCCTTGGCGGGGAACCGCCCGGCCTTGCGCCAGTCGCCGGAGCTGAGTACGCGGGTCGCGTGGGGGTGCTGGGCGGCGATGGCGATGCAGTTGACGGGGCTGCGGTCGGCCAGGGTGGCGGCCGTGCGCATGACGGCGACCCAGAACCCTTCGTCGGCGACCATCGCGCCGTACGCGCGGTCCATCACGCCTTCGAGTTCGCCACGCATCCGGGCACTGTAGGCGCGGCGCTCGTCATCGGTCATCTTCGGCTTGCCGGGCATTTCCTGGTCTCCCTGGTGAGAATTCGGGCGGCCGGGCCGACTGGCCCGCCACTGTCGGTCGAGGTATTGCCCCCTTCCGACATGTCTAATTAAACCATGTTTCTAGATGCTGGGCAAGTCCTCAAATCCAGTACAGCCCTTCTTCGTGGCACGCTCCCCGGTATGCCTCTATGACCTCGTCCTCAATTTCCTTCCAGTGTTCGAGGATGTCCGGGGCGGTCGTCTGGCCACTGGCGTCCCGCTTGGCCCTGCGCCATTCGATGGCGATTTTGAGCGTGCGGAGCTGGGAGCGGTCAAGGTGCCACGGGCCGGAATCGGGAAGCTCTCCGCCGTAGGCCATTGCCCCGGCGTTGTTGATGTGTTCGGTTCCGGACCACACGCGTTGTTCCGGCTGGGCAGCGAGTGCCCTTTTCAGAGTGCACCGCAGATGTGGGGCCTGCACGGTCCACTTCGGATTGATAACGAACAGGTCGGCGCTCATCTCGTGGCCTTTCAGTGAGGGGTGGCGCGCCCCTGGAGCGCGCCACCTGGACCATCGGAGAGGTCAGAGGGTGAATTCTTCGGCGTGCTGCCCACGCTCGTCCTGCGGCGTCTGGATATCCGGGAGGAATCGGCTCACCGCGAACACGACGGCGTCCGCGATGATCCGGGGCGAGTCATTGAGAATGACATTGACGGTGTCCCCTTCGATTCCGATTCGGACTTCTCCGGGCTCAAGGTTGATGTATAGGTAGGCGCTGGTCCCGTCGATGCGGGTCCTGGCCCCGGGGAGGCGGGCGGCCATGTCGCGGGCGAGTTCCTCGACGTCCCGCCGCGTCTCGGCCTGCTGGCGATTGTGCTCCTTCACGCGCCCGTGGGTGTCGCGGTGCGTGTCGATGAAGTCTCCGGAGATCAGGGCGGCAATGACTTCAGCCTCCTGGTCCATGGCGGCCCGGACGCTGTCGCGCTCACCCTTGCGGAACGGGTAGTCGGTGGCGGGGAATGCGCCCCGGATGTGGAGGTGGCCGGGGTCGTCGTAGCGCTCGGAGAGGTGGAGCTGTCGGCCGTCGAAGTGGGTGAGGGTAGCGGCGTGGGTCAACTCCCGGACGCCGTGGAGCGCCTGCTGCGGTCGCCAGTTGCCTCCGAGCGCGATGGCGATCGGGTGGGCGAGGTCTGCGACGGTAGTCGGCTGGTCCATGTGTTTCTCCTGGTGAGAGGGGTGTCGGCGGCCGGTCGGCCTGCCGATTGGTCGGGGTGTTGCCCTCCCCGACTGGCTATTCGGATTCGTCCACTGCCGAGCATTTGTGCGCGATGATTACCTTGAATGTGGATAGAACGTATGGCTCATCCCCGCTAATCTCAGCCTTCAAGGTGCATTTGCCACACTCGTAAGCGATATGCACAGTGGGGGGCCAGAGATAATCGCCGACCCGGGCGATAGCGCTTTTGACCTTCTTCATTTCGCATTCCTTGCGGTGAGAGGTTCCGCCGGGACGTTCACCCGGTGGCCGGCTGGGGTGTTGCCCCCCCTTCCGACATCACTAATTAAACCATGTTCTGAGAGTCGGGTCAAGCCAGAGAACCGCCCTGGCCTGCCCTTTTCCCACCACGCCGACCCGCACCAGCCCGGCCGGGCCCGGCCACAGCGGGCCCTGGGCGGGGTTCCCTCCTCGGTCGGACAGCTCCTGCCGGACCAGGGTTCCGGGTGGGGTGTCCAGGCTCGCGCAGCGACCGCGCAGCGGCCCGGCCTGGACACCCCACCCGGGGCCCTGGTACGCCCAACGGGTGTCCGACCGAGGAGGGAACCCCGCCCCCACAACCCCAACCACCACCAACGCCGCACCCGCACACCCACCCCCCACCCCCCACCCCCTCCGAGAGAGGACCCGCCGGAGGCACAACAACCCAACAATGCCGGCGAGTTACTGAACCAGTTCACCACGGCGCCAGCGTAGAAACCGGTCCACATTCATCGCACCGCCAAGCACAAGCGTGATCAGGCCACACATCAAGACGGTCGGCAGTAGCGGGCCCGTTCCGAGCAGGGCCAGAACCAGCCCGACGAGGCCGCCCCCGATTGTCCAGCCGAGCGTGGACAGCATCATGGTGAGTGGGTGAATGATCATGGTGCGGAAACCCCTTGTACTAATGGATGGCCAGACTGCCACGAGCAGCTGACATGACGGAAGCAGGCTAGGAACCGGGGAATCACCACAGAGTGGGCTGCACAGCACGCTTGCTGCTCAGCGACGTGTCCGCTGGGGCTGGCAGAAGCTCGGCGGGAGCGGCGGCCGGCCGGGGCGGCTCGACCGCGGGGCAGTACCCGCTTTCGTCTGCCCCTGGGCGGGTCGACTCGTAGTCGGCGAGCACCCGTTGCCCGGCGGTGGCGGCCGGCACCTGGCGCAGCCCTTCTGCACTGCGGTGCAGCTTCCCTGCGCGGAGGGCGAGCGCCTGTTGCTCGGCGAGGGTGGCGGGCCTGCGGTACAGCTTCTCGGCGCTGGGGTCGAGCTGCGGCAGGCGGCGGGCGGCGGCCTTCTGGTCGTCGCGGCGCTTGTGGCGTCGGCGGACGCGGGCGAACCGCGCCTCGTAGGCGGCCTGGTCGTTGATGTGCAGTCCGTCCTGGTGGAGCCGGGCGAGTTCGAGGGCGACCTGGCCCATCGGGCTGGGGGTGAGCACGCGGACACCGTCATTGGTGTTGGCGGCGGCCAGGAACCGGGCGCTGAGCAGTGCCTGCGTACGTTCCTGGCTGACCCGGCGTCCGCCGTTCCACACTCCGTACTGCGCCGCGAGCCGGGCCCGGCCGTCTCGCCAGTACAGGCGGCCGGTCTCGGCGGCTTCCAGCACTCGCAGGTGTCCGGCGGTCCAGCCGAGTTCGGCGACGTGGTGTTCGGCGAGGTATCGGTTCGACGCGGCCAGCTCCCGGTTCTCGCGGTCCATGCCGGTGGCGGCTCGCTGCTCGGCTTCGTGCCGAGCCTGCTCGCGGCGGCGGGTGCTCTCTCGCTCGGCCTGTTCGGCTGGGGTCAGGACTCTCGCCAGTCGGGCGCGCAGGTCGGTCGCCGTCGTCTCGACTCCGGCGGCGGTCTGGGCGCGTACGGCGTGGTCGACGGCCTTCCGGGCGCAGAACACCAGGGCGCTGGTCGGCATCTCGGGATCGGCGGCGTACTGCTCGGCTCGGTCGGCGTGCCGCGCGGCCTCGACGGCTTCCTGATGGGTCGCGTGCATGACCGCCTCCCGGCGCTCCGCGTTCGCGGTGCGGCTGCGGCACACGGCGGCCATGGCGTCGTCGGCCGCGGTGACGGCGAGGAGGGCGGCCTCCCCCGCGACCTGGAGGCAGGTCTCGGGTGACGGGTCGCCGAACGGGGCGGCCGGGCGGGCGACGCAGACGGGCTCGGGCATGGGGAAGTCCTCGCGGGTGTGTCGGTGGTGAGGTCGGGGGCGAGCTGCGACCCCGTCGTTGGGTTGCCGCCCTGGTCGCGCGGAGCGCGATGGAGAGTGCTGTCGTGCCCGCAGGGCACGCCCGTTGGCCCGGCGTCCGGATGGGGCGGGAGGGCCGCCTGCGGCCCGGACGTCCCGGCCGGCTGCGAGCCGGGCCAGGCTGAGCCGTCCCGCAGGGACGCCCTTTCGTTCGGGGGACCGGGGTCGGCGTGCCGCCGACGCTGGCCCGCCCGGTCGGTGGTGGGCGGAGCGTGGAGGCGGGCGGCTCGATGCCGCCCGGCCCCACGGCCCGGCGGCCGGGGCAGGCCGGGCGGCGGTCTCCCGCCCGGCTCGGGGCTCCTAGGCGGCGACCGGTTCGCGCTCGGCGACGCGGCACCGGGTGAGGACGGTCTGCGCGGTCTCGTTGTAGATGCTGTGGTCCTTGACCGTGCCGGTCAGTTCGACCTCGTCGCCCTTGTCGGGGATGGTCGCGGAGGAGGAGAACCAGACGTAGACGTTGCCGCTCGGGTCCTGGAACTTGATCAGGCGGCGGCGCTGGGCGTGGTAGCCGTAGTACCGCTCTTCCAGCTCGATCACGGTGGTGACGGTGGCGCTGGTGGTGATGCGCTCGCCCACGGTGCCCTGCGGCTTGGAGTTCTGGGCGGCGCGCTCGGTGGCCTCCTTCTCCTGGTCGCGGTGCCATCCGGCGATGGCGGACACCAGCGTTGGAAGGTGGCGCGGGTCGACGGTCTCGCCCTTGGCCAACTGGCCTACCTTGTGGCGGTATTCGGAGAGACTGCCGTACCCCTGGACGGCCCACGCCAGGACGGCGGCAGCGGTGCCCGCCGCGTCCGGCTCAGCGTTGATGGCGTCCCGCCACTCCTGCGGAGCCTTGCGGTCGAAGAAGTACGCTTCGACCGAATCGGCGGTCGGCACGGTGTTCTTCCACTGCTCCGAGCGGCTGTAGAAGCGGCCGTCCTGCGTGACCACGGCGGCGGCCACCCGCAGCACCTCGATCACCGGCACGCGCAGATCGGCCGGGATGCCGCCCTCGTCGCCGTCCCAATCGGAGTCCTTGAGCGTCCCGAAGCGCCACAGCGCCTCAAGGCCCTTGATCGGCAGCCCGGTGTACGGCTCGACGCACGTGGTGCCCAACTGCCTTATCTCGCCGTTCTCGTGGCGGGCAAGGTAGGTCGCGGTGCGGTGGCGGGCGACGGAGCACCCTTGGCAGAAGTTCTCAATGGCGCGGTGCTGGCGCGCGGCCTCGGCGTCCGACTCCGGCAGGCCCGGGAACAGGCTGGTGATCGTCTCCCCCTCCTCGTCGTGGTCCAGGCGGGCGATGACGGTCCAGCCCTGGTGGCGGGGGATGTCACCGGAGATCGTCACGGTGACGGTGGGCCGCTTGCCGATCAGGCGGCCGTCAACGTCGTGATAGTCGGCCAGGAAGGGGGTGGAGATGTCGAGCGTGTACGCGGTGAGGTTGTGGACGGCGGCGCGGGCGTTGGTCGCCTGGACAAGCTGACGCACGCGGGCCTGGGCGGTGGCGGGGACGGAAAACCGCATGGCTTCACTGTTCATCGTGAGTGCTCCTGCTGGTGAGAGAGGAATCGAGCGCCCGGCCGGGCGGGTTGCCCTCCGCGTTCGGCCGGGTCGGGGCCGGGCCGGCTGACGGCCCGTGGATCGGAGGGGGTGTTGCCCTCCCCCTCCGACATCATTAATTAAACCATGTTTTGTGGCGTGAGGCAAACATCCCGGCCGGGGAGGTCGAGTGCCCCACGGTCGCGGAGGTATGCGGCGAACAGGGCGGCGGTGTAGCTGTCGGCAGTGCCGTAGGTGCGGCGGCAGTCCAGGGCCCCGATGCGCTCCCCCCGGTGGCGAACGGGGAACGCCTGGCCGGGCTCGGGGATCGCTAGCGCGTACAGTCCGCGCGGGGTGTCCACGCGCAGGACGACGGCGGCAGCCTCGCGGTCGTAGGCGGCTGACCAGCGGGCCGAACCGATGCCGAATTCCGCGAGCCCGGAAGCGATGGCGCGGGCCTGCATGATGTCGGCGGCAATGCTGGGGTTGGACTCGGCGGGGGCGGCGGCGTATCCGCAGCAGTGGTCGGCGGCGTGGGTCTCGGAGAGGGCGGCTGCACGGGGCATGGGGGGCTCCTGGGCTGGCCGGGGGCGGGGCTTCCCGCCCCCGGTGTTGGGCGTCTGGGGGGGTAAATCAGGCGGCTTGGGCGTCGTCGGCCAACTCGGCCTCCAGGTCGCCCGGTTCCTCGTCGACACCCGGCTCCTGCTCGGCCTCCGGCTCGTCTCCGCCCGGGAGCGCGGCGCGGGGCTGGTTCTTCGCCGGGTCGTACGGCTCGTCGTTGACGACGGCGCGCTCAATGGGCGTCAGCGGGTACCCCAGGGCCTCCAGCACCTTGAACCACCGGGCGGTGGGCTTCCGCCTCTCCGGAACGCGCTGGCTGTCGGTCCGCCACGCGGAGCGGGTCGCGCACTTCTCCCTGACGGCGGCGATGGCGGCGAACTGGAGCTGCGGGGCCCGGCGCGGGTCCTTGGCCACATGCTCCGCGAAGCTGCTTCGCTCCTTGGCCTGCTGGGCGTTCAGCCCCAGGAGGGTGGCGAGGATCTCGGTGGTCGGCTCCTTGTTCAGGTCGTCGCAGATTCCCCAAGTTCCACTGATGAGAGCTTCGTTGACGTGCTGAACCATGGCGTTCGTAGCGCTCTTCGCGAGGTTGCGCGACTTGATCAGGTCCGCGAGCCACTTCCTGCGGAGCGACTCGGCGGCGTCCCAGTCGATGTTGCCCGCCTTGACGGCGGCCAGGGACGCGCTCGCGGCCTCCGCCTCGGCAGTCTTGGCGCCGCCGCCACTGGGGGTCTCCGGCGGCGTGTGCCCGTACAGTCCGGGGGCGGTGCAGTAGGGCTCGTACCGGTCGTTGTTCCGGTCGCTGAGCACCCAGACCTGCCCCTTGCACGCGTCGTGCTCCTCGGCGCTGACACCGCTCAGCCTCGACACGGGCATGGCTCGCTCGGACAGCTCTTCGATGTCTCGAATCTTCTTCCCGGCTGCTTCGAGCTCCTCGCGGTGGGTGGCGGCCCGTTCGCGCTTTTCGCGCCGGGTCCGCGCCCTGGCGATAGCCCACTCCACATCGCGGTCGTCGGCCCACCGGCCGGTGGCGGCCTCGGTGATCGCGGCGAACTCGTCGGCGTCGTCGGCGAACTCGGCCAGGGCTGCCATGTGGTCAAACGTCCACTCGTAGCTGCCTCCCGCCCTGCTGACGGCCTCGCTCAGCTTCTCGCTGGAGTGCACCCGGACGACCGCCTTCACGTCCTTCTGTCGCACGCCTGCGGCCTTGGCGATGCGGCCCACCTGCGCGCCTGCCTCGGCGGCGCTGAACATGGCCTGGTTCATCTCCCCCGGCGTCAGGCTCTTGCGCTGCTCGGAGGTAGTGATCATGTCGAGGAACTGCCCGGCGGCATCCCGGTCGTCGTCCTCCCACTCGTACGGCAGGTGGGTGAGGCCCGCGTCCTGCGACCCAAAGTAGCGGCGATGCCCGTCGTTGATCTGGATCGTCCCGCCTTCGAGTCGCTGGACCTTGACGGGGATGCGGCAGCCCTCGATGCGGAAGCTCTCCACGAACCGGGCGTTGATGTCGAGATCCTCGCGGGCGTTCGCCGGGTGCGGGGTGAGCGCGTCGATCCGGATCACCGGGCGGGACGTGAACGGGATGGTCTCCAGTCCGGCGGCGATGGCGGCGGCCAGTCGCTGGAACCCGTCGATGATCTGCGGCACGTCGCCGTGGGTGCGCACGACGTACAGCGGCTCCTGGACTCCGCTGTCCTTCACGTCGGCCAGCAGGTCGGCCGGGGCCTCGACGGAGCGGACGTTGCCGGGGTGCGCGGTGAGCTCGGCGACAGCGAGGGTCGGCCACGGGGCGGGAGCGGTCTGGACGCCGGCCTCGGTCTTGATGGTCATCGTCGTACTGCCTTCTGGTGAGAGGTTCCGCCGGGGCTGGTCGGCCCCGGCGGGGGGTGTCGGTCGGGGGTGTTGCCCTCCCCTTCCGACATCACTAATTAAACCATGTTTTGAAGAGTCGGACAACCAGGGACAGTGTGATCGGCATCACTTCGGTAGAGCGCTGCGGCGGAGCGGAGCAGGGCGGCGGCTTCGGCGGCGGTCCGCCCGGGGGAGTCAGTCCAGCACCACAGAAGGGAGCGGCGGTAAGCGTCTTCGGGAAGCCCTAGCCTCCGCCACCGGACGGGCGACACGGGGCGGCCGTGGGCCTCGTTGCTGAGCACCACCAGGGAGTCGAACAGGGCCCGCTGGAAGATCTCCCATGCCTGGCCGCGCTCGGACCAGCGGGGCCGCGCGGCGCGCACTCCGCACTCCCATGCGTGCAGCAGGTTGCACGGGGCGGTGTTGCCCATCCGGCCGGGCTGCCAGCGGTGGTCACCCTGATAGAGGCCGACGCGCTCGATATGGGCGGCGGCGGTGGTGAGGATGCGGGCGGGGGTGGCTCGGGGCTTCCGGGGCATGGCGTCATCCTGGGCGGTCGCGGTGGTCAAAGTGCCGCTCTCTCTGGGGACTTGGCGGCGATAGCGCAATCGGTGCAGTAGCAGGGGGTACGCCACTGGTGTCCGGCCGGGCTGGCGCTGGCGAAGGTACTGGCGGCGGCCTCGGTGATCCGGCCGGTGCCGGGGACCTTCGGGGCAGCGGCGTTCCACTGCTGGGGGACGCTGTAGACCTGGAAGTAGTGGCGACCGTTCTCGTCGGTCTTGTGGAACCTGATCCAGTCCATGTACATGCGATGCTCCTCGGCGCGCGCGGGATGGGCCGGGGCGGCGGGCCGCCGCCCCGGCGGGAGTGCGCGAATCAGGCGACCAGCGTTCCGGCGGACATGGCTCCGATGCGGCGGGTTCCGCCGATGTCGGCGCGGTTGCCTGCGGCGACTCCGTCGCCGTACCCGCTGCCGCTGAGAGAACTACTCGACTTCCGGACCTTGGGGTGCGCCTTGCGGTACGCGGCCTGAACCGTCGCGCCACGGTCGGCCAGAACGAGTTCGCCGCTGCGCCCGGTGGCGGACGTCTCCCCGCTGGCGGCGGCTCGGGCGGCCTCCTCGACGGCCGCGAGCCGCTCGGTGACGCGGACGATGAAGCCGAGCTGCCAGGAGTTGCGCCACGCCTTCGCGCTGCGCACGCCGTACGGCACGGCCTGCCGATTGAGACCGTTGAGCATCTGGAGCAGGAGCGAGGTGTACAGGATCTCCGCGCGCTGGACATCGGACTCGTAGCCGACCACGTGGACGCGGCGACCGCCGTTCGCGGCCGGGCCCATGTGGATGGCCTTGCAGCCGACAGCCTCAGCGATGAGGTAGATGAGGCGGACGCGGGACATCGACCAGGGGTTGGGGAGGTCGAAGTTCTTGTCCGTGATCCCGTCGCGCGACGGCTGCCCGTCATTCAGGAGCGCCTCGTCCACGCCGTACTTCGCCATCATCTCGAACGCCCGCTTCCGGGCCAGCTCCGCCTCGGCCTCCGGCGTCGCGGCGTCCTCCGCCTTGGCCAGCAGCGCCTTGACGGTCGCCAACTTCGGATTCACGCCTGCCTGGGGGGTGGTCACAGCTCGTCTCCTGGTGAGAGTGGGTGCCGGGGCCGGTCGGCCTCCGGTGGCCGGCTGGGGTGTTGCCCTCCCCTTCCGACATCGCTAATTAAACCATGTTCCTGGGGTCGGGTCAAGCCAGACAAGCCCACTGACCTGCCCTTTTACCGCAGCACCGACCCGCACCCGCCCCGCCGGGCCCGGCCACAGCGGGCCCTGGGCGGGGTTCCCTCCTCGGTCGGACAGCTCCGCCGCACCGGGGTTCCGGGTGGGGTGTCCAGGCTCGCGCAGCGACCGCGCAGCGGCCCGGCCTGGACACCCCGCCCGGGGCCCTGGTACGCCCAACGGGTGTCCGACCGAGGAGGGAACCCCGCCCCCACAACCCCAACCACCACCAACGCCGCACCCGCACACCCACCCCCCACCCCCTCCGAGAGAGGACCCGCCGGAGGCACAACAACCTGGAAGTTCCTTCCTGACACCGGGATTTGAGGTGTCCGCGGACTCCTGCTTACGGTGCGCGCAATGAAAGGTTCTGGCAGGGATGAGGGACGAGTGAGTACGGTTCCAGCGGCTTCGGTGAGCGTGGCGGAAATTCGCCGGCGGGTTCGGGCTGTCGAAGCGGTTCAGGCACGTACGCGGGAGATTGCTGCGGCGAACGTCTTGGCCACGCGCGAAAGCGCGGTGAGGGCGGCCAAGGCGAAGGAAGAGGCGGACGTCGCAGCGCGAGAGGCTGCGGCGGCTGTCCTTCGATTGTTCGACAACGACGCCGAATTGGTCTCGGCATTGGTGGGCGTACCAGCGGAAGACCTGGAGCGCGAGGCGAAGCCTGTTACCGCTGCTCGGGCAAAGGAGGTCATCGAGGCGCTGCGTGACCATGCCCAGCGTCCGCGCTCCACCCACCGAGCCCGCAAGCCTCAGGCAGATGCATCGGCTTCATCACCCCCGGCCCCCGCCTCCACCCCGAATGGCGCCCTGGCCGATGACACCTGACAACGGTCTCGGGCCCGGTCTCTTCCCGCTCTCAGCGGTGTACAAGTTCAGGCCCGCTAGTACCGACGAGCAGCTGTCTCTCATCGGAGATCCAATACCCGTACGGATAAGTGCAGTTGAGTGGACTACTTGGCTGACCGATGTATCTGTTCGGACCCGCTACTGGGCGAAGGTCCACCGCACCTCACCAGTGGAGGACTGCTGGTTCTTCATCGGCGGAATCTCAAGCACTGGCCATGCCACCTTTCGAGCAGCCTCACGGCCCGGCAGGACGCGACGCGGCACAGTGCCAGGCCATTTGTACGGGTACCAACTCGCGCGCGGCGTCATTCCCCGACTCGGTTGGGGAGCGGGCAACTTGACCGTCTGCCACACCTGCGACAACCACTCCTGCCAGCAGCCGACGCACCTCCGGCTCGGCACGGCGGCCGAGAACCGGGCCGAATGGGTAGCCCGCCGGCGCGACCCGGGCAGCCCACTCGCAGATCTCCGTGGCCCGGCCGGACGCTCTCGCGCGGTAGGTGCCGCCATCCGCGCTGGCTTGGCGGTCGGTGAGCCTGAGGCGGAGATCGCCGTACGCGTTCGGGCAGCGATCGCCGAAGGGCGACCGCTGAGCCTCTGGTAACCGAACTCCCTGCATTCGCTTGTCGAATCTCCTTGAACATTTACCCCTAAAGCCCCCCGGCACGACCAAAGGCGCACAATGTCCGATTCGAAGTTGAAACTCGAAGCCGTCCTAGCAGAGATCGACATGTCCCGCTCCGCCTTCTATCGCATGACAGCCCGCGGCCAGGGCCCCAAGATCATGAAGCTCCCCAACAACCAGATTCGCATCCGCCGCAGCGACCTCGATGCCTGGTGGGCAGCACAGGAGGTTGCGGCCTGATGGCGACCTCCTATCGGGTCAAGTTCTGGGACCACCGCCACCGACCGGGGCGAAAGTCACCCTGGATGGTGCGCTGGACCGTGGCCACTGGCGAGTTCTCGGAGTCCTATCTGACGAAAACTCAGGCCGATGGGCGCAAAGCCCAGTTGGTGACGGCAGCAGCCAGCCACGAGCCGTTCGACACCGAGACCGGCCTACCGCTCTCCGAACTCCGCAAGCTCAAGGAGGACGAGAAGGCCGTCACCTGGTACCAGCACGGCCGGAACTACGTCGAGGCCCGATGGGACGGCGCCCCGGCCAAAACGCGGACCACCTGGGCCGATGCCCTGGCGACCGTCACGTTCGAGCTGGTCAAGAGCAAGGCGGGCATGCCGGACAAGCATGTCCTCCGTCGCGCGCTCTACTCCTGGGGCTTCAACGTGAACCGGTGGGACGAGGAGCCGCCGGCCGAGGTGGCGAAGGCACTCGCATGGGTCGCGCGGAACTCGCTGGACGTCTCCGAGCTGGAGGAAGCCAAGGTGGCACGAAGGATGCTCGCCGCGCTGTCCGTGAAGCTCGACGGGACCAAGGCCGCTGCGTCCACGATCCGGCGGAAGCGGGCGATCCTCGGGCACGTCATCGGCCTGGCCATTGAGGACGGCCTACTGGCGGCTAATCCGCTGTCGGCGGTCCAGTGGCAGGCTCCGCAGATCGAGGAGGAGGTAAACCCCGAGTACGTGATGAACCCGGAGCAGGTCACCGCCATGCTGGCCGCGATCGGCAGTCAGGGCCGTCGGGGACCTCGGCTAGTGGCGTTCTTCGCGTGCATCTACTACGCCGGGATGCGGCCCGGTGAAGTCGTCCACCTGCGCAAGGACCGCTGCGTGCTGCCGGAAACGGGCTGGGGCCGGCTCAACCTCAACGGGAACAGCCCTCGCGTGGGGTCGAGCTGGACCGACACCGGGGCCACCCACGACCCCAGGGCACTGAAGCACCGCTCAGAGAAGGCCGTCCGACCGGTGCCCATCCCGCCGGAGCTGGTGCGGCTGCTGCGCGAGCACATCGAGCAGTACGGCACCGCGCCCGACGGCCGCCTGTTCCGCACCCTCCGCAACGGGATGGTCCAGGAGAGCGGCTACGGCGTCGTCTGGTCCACAGCCCGCGCTGAAGTCCTCAGCGTGGAGGAACAGGCCACGCCACTGGCGAAGCGTCCCTACGACGGTCGGCACGCGGGCATCTCGCTGTGGCTGGCGTCCGGGGTGGCCCCGGCGGAGTGCGCTCGGCGGGCTGGCCACAGCATCGCCGTCCTGCTCCGGGTCTACGCCAAGTGCATCCACGGTGACGAGGACCACGCCAACCGTCTGATCACTGAGCGACTGAGTCGCCGGTCGGTGCCCGACGGATCGTGATCTTTGGTCCGCGCCTGGTCCGTAAACGCTGGTCAGGACTGGTAGCTGGGCGGAACAAGGTGGGACAAACCTCGCAAAACACCACCCTGACATCAAGGCTTGTTCAGCTCAAACAAGAAGGCCCCTGACCTACGTTTTCGCAGGTCAGGGGCCTTCTTTTATCCTGTGGCTGGTGTAGGGTTCGAACCTACGTAGGCATAGCCGGCAGATTTACAGGCCGTCGCGTAAACATGGCCTGACCTGCTGAAACCTGATCCGACACCAGCCTTGGTCCGTGGCTGGTCCGGATCAAGCAAGTGCGTCCGCAATGAGCCGCATGGAGTCCTCACCACGACGGCCCCGGAGATAGGCCCCGAGGGTGCGGCCGGAGACGGCGGTCACGAGGCCCTCAGCCGGTGAGCGCAGACCCGTGGGCCCTCGCTATCGAAGAAGGACGAACGTCAGGGCAGCAGTGCCGCCCAGAGCCGTGCCAGCAAGGATCTGCGCGATCGTGTGGGCCTTGAGGATGATCCGGGACCAGCCGATGGCGATGGCGCCGAGTACGGCGGGAAGCGCCCAGGGGCCGAAGACCAGCAGAAGGATCATGACGGTCCCGCCCGCCACGGAGTTGTGGATCGAGATCTGCCAGCGGATGGTGACCAGCAGCGAGGAGACGAGTCCGACGAGCATGGCGACCACGAGTGCAGAGACGTCGGACGGGGCGTTCAGGACGTAGAGCAGGGTGATGCCGACGACTACCGAGATGAGGCTGAGGGCCATCGGGATGACCCGCTGGCGCCGAACCCGGATGTGCTTGTCGGTGAGTTCTCCGCGCTTGACGCCAAGCAGCACGATGCTGATGGGGATCACGCCGCAGAAGAGCGCGGCCAGGAGTCCCCAGCCGACGCCTGCCCAGGAGTGGGTGCTGTGCCAGCCGACGAGCAGCAAGAGGACGATGACCAGGTTGGCAGGAGCGAGGACATCCGTGATGATCTTGGCGGTCTTCTGGGCCGGGGTGCAGTCCGAGAAGGCGGGCGGTGCGGGCGGTGAGAAGGTCACGGTGTAGCTCCTGATGGGGCGGAACGGGCGGTGCTAAGCCGCTCGACGTGCTGTCGGGCGAAGGTCACAGCGAGGTCTGAGAAGTAGGCGTCGGACAGGTCTAGGAGGAGGCGGGCCTCGGTGTCGAGGTCGCTGCCGGCCTGGGCAGGTGCCTCCGGGCTTCCTGCGCGGGCGAGTCCGGCGGTGTGGGCCTCGCGGGAAGCCCGCAGCCAGCAGGCGTCAGCAGCGGTGGTGGCCGCAGGGCCTACGAGTCCAGCGTCCTCGACGTGGTCCGCTGCCCGAAGCCGAACGGACATCGGCGCACTGCCGTTCAGGATGAGGATGGCGTCGCGGATCTCGATGGTGCGCCGGTACAGACGGCCGCGGGCGTCACGGACGTCGAGGGCGTCGTGCACCCTGTGCCGCTTGCGGCCGTATCGGATCTGAGGGGCAGCCTCGCTGAGGTGGTCCCACAGTCGGTAGAGCTTGGTCAGATCGCGGTGCTGAAGGACGGCAGTCCGCACCTTGGGGTAGGTCGGCATGGTGCTCCCGGCGCAGATCAGCAGCAGCGGCACGAGGGCCAGGAGACCGTTCAGCGCAGCGTCCGCTGCCGCTGGCACCGGGTGCACGTCGAACCGGGCAAAGAACAGCATCGAGGCGCGGTGCACCGTGTAGAGGATGCCGATACTCGTACCGAGGCAGATCAGGCCAAGACCCCGGCGGAGGAGCGCCGGACCTGGCCTTCGAGACCACTGCCACGAGAGCCGCGAGGCGGTCAGCATGGCCCACCCGAAGTACGTGGTCCAGACCAGGACGTACGCCAGCACCAAGGGGTCGTCTGGGTAGGCGGTCAGCAGGTCAACGGCCTCGTGCGGACGCTCGGCCATCACGAACAACGTGATCATCACCGCCAGCGTCACCACAGGGACCACGACCCCAACGCGCATCAGTCGCACCCCGGTTGCAGCAGCCGGCCGGGAGCTGGCCATTGCAGCAGCCAGGAAGTGTAGGACGAATGCCGCAGCGCTGACTGCCGCAGCGTGCTTGAACAGCGCGGAGAGGCTGTTGACCCCGATAGTCGTGTCCAGCCACCGGGCGGCCGGATCTGAGGAGAAGCACATCTCCAAGCCGAGCACGAAGAAGGCCGCCCACAAGGGACGCTTTTCCTTGTTCCGCCAGGCTCCCGGCGCCCGCCAGACCGTGATGGCCCACAGGGCTGCGCAGACGCTCAGATTGATTACGATCATGGTCGTCTACTCGGTCAGGGCGTTCAAGAGGTGGCTCGACAGAGGGTCGGTTGGGCGCTTGGCTGCCTCTTCTGACTGGCGAATCCGCCGGGCAAGCACGCCTGCGAGTCCTTCGGCATCCTTTTCGTCGGCGTGCGTGTAGCTCGTGCGACCGAGAAGACTGACGATGCGATTGATCGGGAAGCCGGCCCACTCCTCGACGGAGAGGACTTCTGCAAGACTGCGTCGCCGGTCGGAGGACTCGACCGGCACCTCGTGTTCTTCCGTAGGCAGGCACGAGTGCCCGAGCAGCATGTGGCACAGCTCGTGAAGGATGATGTGGGAGCGATGCAGCGGGCTCGTCGCGTTTTCCACGAAGATGTGGTCGGCATTCTCCAGGGCGATCCAGGCGCCGCACGGCAGCTTGTTGGACGCGCCCTTGTGCTCTATCGCGTGGATGTGAATAGGTCGCCCACGCCTCGAAGCTATGCTTTGGCACAGCTTCTCGATGGTGAACGGGACCGGTATATCTAGGGTGGCTGCGATAGCAGAGAAATCGCCGCTTGCTCCGCTACCCTGGCCGCCCTGTCTGCGCCAGTTACGCATGATCCTTTTCCCGTTCTGAACTTTCCTTCCGCTCCCCCGGATTCAAGCCAAGAGCTTAGGTGAACGGCAGATGCGTCAAATGTGACCCGCGCAACTTCCGAACCGGGAGACTGCGGAGCGTTATGTTCGACTCGCGCAGCTACGGGCTGGATCAACGCCCGGACGATGGTTCATCACTTACGGTAATGAACCATGTGATCGAAACGTGATCTGACTACAGATCAGATGGCCTGGCGATAGTCAAAGACTTAACCATCGGATTCCTTATTGTTGTCGAGACCTTCCAGGGAGCGGGCCCGCTCGATGAATCCTGCGAGGGTCGACAGGGTCTCCGGAGACAGGCCGTCAGCCCGCAGGGCGAGATTCTGAACGGCCTTGTCCTTGATAAGTCGCTCCAAGTCCTGCCGGCCCACCGGCGAATCGCTCTCAGCCGGGGCGGCGGCGGGCTCCTCGTCGTCAATGAAGTAGCTCGCTCGCACCTTGAAGACCGCCGCTAGCGCCTTGACAGTCGAGGTGGTCGGGTTGTCCTTCGTGCCGGCGCGGAGCTTCTGGATCAAGCTGGCGCTGATGCTCCCGCCCTCGTCTCCAGACTCGGCAGCCCAGGCCGCAGTGAGGTCGGCCACCTCCTGGTTCGTGAACTTCCTCCCGGCTGGGCTCGGGACGGTCGCGAAGAGGTGGTTCAGTCTGTGCTTGAAGACTCCCAAGGCGATGCTCCATAGATGCGGCGATGTACACACTCTAGTGCGCCGCCGGCACCCCTAGGGGAGTCGGGTGCACTTTAGTCTCCCCATCACGCGTACTTTGGTGTACGTTACTTCCAACAGCAGGACGCACCAAAGTCCGTCTCTGCTGGTCAGGCGGGGTGTGGACGGGGGCGGAAGTGCGCCCCGAACCGCCCCGTGGATTCTGCTCCCGGCCTAGACGTGGGGCGCGAGAGGGGGGTCGATGCCGTAACGACGGCCAGAAATGAGACCGGCGTCCTGGAGCTACCAACTCCTGGACGCCGGGGCAGCGCACCCGAAGGGCGCCGATTCACTACTACGCGGGCAGCGGGACATCTTTGGCGAGAGGCCGCTGCACGCGCTCCTAGCAACCATGGAGTATCGCATGCTTGCCATGCCCGGGGGAACCTCATCCCAAGTAGCTGGCCACAGCCAGCAGCGGCCCACCGTATCTCACCTTGCCCAATCGGCTTTGCAGGGCGACTGGAACCCACTTGTCGGGGAATCCAGGAAGGCCAGTGGGAAACACTGGGCCGAAGACGCCAAATGCGATGGCCAGGACACCGAAATCTTCTTTCCTACCGGGGACGGACCACAGGAAGACCCGGTGGAGACCGCGAAACGCCTGCGCCTTGCTCTGGTCAAGCCGCTGAATCTGTGCGCATCGTGCCCGCTGGCGACAGCCGCCCGATGCCTGGTCGAGTCCTTGCGGGATAACGAAGAGTTCGGAATTCGAGGCGGCCTCCTGGCCTCGGAGCGTTCGGCCCTGCGCACGAGTTGGCAGCAGCGCGTGAACGAGTCCGCTGTCCGGCGAGCGCTACAGGGTTCGACCGCGACGCTGAGCAAGGCTGAGCGGGACGAGGTGGTTGCCCGGTTCGCGGAGGACCTGTCGATGGACCCTGGCGCTGTCGCAAGGGGGCTCGGGGTCACGCACGACTACCTGTTGAAGCTCGCGCGCACCCATCGCCAGAAGCACCGGCCGGAGCAGGCCGCGCCGATGCCGATGCACAGCACCGATGCCGCCTAATCGGTGGCGAGGAAACGATTCTTCCCCGCAATGAAGCCCTTGCGGTCCGGGAGCCTCACCATGTCTCAAGACGAACTCACAGCCTCAACGCACAAGAGCCTCGGGCAGGCGCTTCGGAAAATAGCACCCACTGCGGTTCTGGTCCGGATTTACCCGGAGCATCGGGCCGACACCTACTTCTTCGAGCCGGACTTCCACCGCCTTGTCCGCGACCGTCAAGCGGAGGAGGGAGCGGTCCGCCTAATCCGAAGCTATTTCGGCGACCAAGCCGACTGGCGGGTCGCCCACGACTTCTACCTTCCGGCCGGGGAACTCTATCTCACCCCGGAACCGCATCAGAACGGGTATATCCCGGAAGACGATGAGTCATTCGGCCTCGCACCGGCACGGCGCATAGCGATATTCGACGGGAACTTCTGATGAGTGAAATAGCCACGGACCTGGTGTGGTCAGAGTCCAAGTCGTGCAGGGGATCACGGCTCGTCCTGCTCGCGCTCGCCCGTGAGGCCGACGAGAAGGGTCGTGCATCCCTGACCCTGGAAGAGATCTCCCGGCTTACCGGGCTCACGGTCCGCTCGATATCGACGTGCCTCGGAGATCTGGCGTCGCTCGGCGAACTCAGCCGCGAGCGCGGCGGGGGCGCCTCCAACCCCAACAGTTACTCGATCCTCCTCATTGACCAGGCTGCCGGCACTCCGGCCGTTCCGAGCACAGAACTTCCTACTTCGCCCCCGGAGATGCCGCAACCCGGAACAAGGTTCCCGGAAGCATCTTCCCGGAAGACCTCTCCGACGGCCCCAAGGTGGAAGTCTCTGCATGGCGAGTCGGAAGTTTCGTCATCGCATACGCGTGGTGGTAATACTCCCTACGGGAGTATTACCACCACCAAAAAGCAAGCTAGCTTTCCTGGTTCAAATCTCCGAGAATCTCCGGCCGGACAGAACTCGGTCGACGTCCCAGCAGGCGCCAAAGAGCTGGTAACAGCGATGACGGGTGCCGGAATGATCGTCGGCTGGCGACTGACCGAAGCGGAATGGGACCGGGTAACAGCTCTTGCGGCCCGCTGGGGCCACGGCAGGCTGGTCGAGATGGTCGCCCGGCGCTGGAACGCCGACCGCCCGCCGCTGTCCGCCCGCTACCTGCTTCGCATCTGGGCGGACCTCCCGGCGCAGGCCCCGGAAGCAACGGCTCAGACCAACGTCGTCCCGCTGCGACGGCAGCCCGGGACCTGGGTTCCGTTCCAGAACACCGCCCAACCCAGCGCCTACCAGAACGGATTCTGATCATGGCCCAGCCAGAGCGCGTGGCCAGCGCCGCATCCCTGCGGGCCATGGAACGAATTCTCGCCGCGAGAGGGCTACAGGTCGTGCCGGGAGACATCGGCGACACCTCGCCGGAGGAGAGCCCGGGCGACCAGCAGTGGCACCACCGCGCCCGCGCCGAGTACGCGCTGAGCCGCTGGAGCGCGGCGACGCCGCCCCGGTATCGCGACGCCGACGCGACCCTTCCGGAGGTCACCGCCTGGGCCGATCGCGCGCTCATCGACAACGCCGCCGCCGGTGCACTGCTCCTCACCGGCCAGACCGGGACTGGCAAGACCCACGAAGCTTTCGGCGCACTGCGGCGGATCGCGGCCGGCGGCCCAGACCGGTTCGAGGTGATCACCGTGAACAGCGCCGACATGTACGGCAGGCTGCGGCCCTCCCAGGTCATGGGCGCGGCGGAGCGTGAGCTGCGACGGCTGAGCGAAGTGCAGTACCTGCTGCTGGACGACCTCGGCACCGCGAAGGCTTCGGAGTGGGTCGAAGAGGTGACGTACAGGCTCGTCAACTACAGGTACAACCACTGCTTGCCGACCGTCATCACCTCGAACCTTCCCGCCCGGGACGAGAACGGGCCGGACCTGACCGACTTCGTCGGAGCCCGGGTGGCAAGTCGGCTTGCCGAGATGGTGACCAGCCTCGTGCCGATGATCGGCGCTGACCGTCGGCGCGGCGGGAGGGCGGCCTGATGCCCGTTCGTCTCTGCGGAGCGGCCCCAGACGCCGCCGGGCTGTCCACAGCCTGTGTGTATGTCGGGCCGCGCAGCAAGTACGCGAACCCGTTCACGGCAGGGGAGCGCGGCCCATCGCTGGTCGGAGCGCCGATGGACGCGGCGGAGGTGGTGGACCTCTTCGCAGCCATGCTGCGGGGTCCGGTAGGTCACTGCTACGCCGACCGCTTCGCCCATGCACTTCGCGGCCGGGACCTCATGTGCACCTGCCCTCTGGATGCGCCGTGCCACGCGGACGTCCTCCTTCGACTCGCCAACGACAGCAACACAATCTCCACCTGCTACTTCCTGGAAGGCTCCCGATGAACCACCCGATCATGGTCGCTGCGGCCGAACACCTCACGGTCGGCGAGAAGCGGCGCACTGCCGCTCGGGAAGACGCCTTCCGCGCCTGGGGCCCAAGGTCCATCGAGGCGGCGGCGCGGTACGCACGCCAGCTCCTCGGCGACGAGGCAACCTCGCTCGGCTGGGAGACCATTGGCCTCCTGTCCTTCGAGGAACACCTCCAGGCGTTCGCCTCGCTCGACACCGTCGGCGGCCAGCAGTTGGAGCTCTACTACTCCGACCACGGCGGCACCGAGCGCATCACGCTGCGGGTGTCGTGCACCAGCTGCCCCAGCCAGCACCTGCACGAGGTGGCATCCCTGGAACAGCTCGGACAGCTGCTCTCCCAGACTCCGGCCTGGCCGTTCATCGCCCCGCGCGACGGAGGCAACCTCTGATGTCGCACGTACACATAGAGCAGACGGACGCAGAGCCGCGGAACGCGGTCTCCCTGCAAGGCATGACCGGCTGGGACCGCGCGGCGGTCACCCTGCTCGGCGCGGCCGGCTTCGCGTTCTCTTACGACGCGCTCAGGCAGATCGCCATCGCGATCCACGCACGGGAGAGCCTGAGCTACCTATTCCCCGTGTTCATCGACGGCTTCATCGCGTACGGCGTCCGGGCGATCCTCCTCCTTCGCCACCGGCCGTTCTTCGCGCGGCTGTACACCTGGTTCCTCTTCCTCTCGGCGACCGCAGCGAGCCTGGGCGCGAACGCCCTACACGCGATCACGCTGAATCGCGGTCCGCAGTCCGCGCAGTCCCCGCTGCACCTCACAGACACCGTCGTCGCGGTGCTGTCGATGCTCGCGCCGCTGGCGCTGGCGGGCTCCGTGCACCTGTACATCCTGATGGCGCGGACCGCCGAATTGTCCGTCCCGGACCGCACGGAGGGTGGTCCCGGACTGGTCCGCCAAGACGCTCCGCCACCCGCCAGCACCACGACAACGCCGGAGTCTCACCCGGCGGAGGCCGCGTCGACGACCGAGACAACCGGCGTCGCAGCCCCACCGTCCCCGGCAGTCAGCGCCACTCGTACGACCGTTGACCTGCGGAAAAGCGGCAGCTATCAGCACAGCGAGCCTGCCCCGGACGGTTCAGGCGTGCGCCCGTCCGCAGCGGCGGGCCCTGCGGGCGAGGAGCAGGACCAGGTGGACAACCTCGCCACCGCCCCTGCGGACCGCGAGGCGCTACCTCAGTCTGCGGGTGCGGCCGAAGCGCCGGTCTCGGAGGCGGTCCGCGTCCGCACGGACGGCGAGGAGCTGCCCGTCCCGAACGGCGCCTGGGCCCCACAGGACCGGGAGGCGCTGCCGCCTCTGGCTGCGGCCGAGGCGCCGGCGCCGGAGGCGGTCCGCACCCACGCGGACGACGAAGAGCCGTCCGTCCCGGACGACGTCGAACTCCCGCAGGATCGGGAGGCCGACGACGAGTGGCTTCACGACCTGCTGCCGGTCGCGCGGGCCGCTTCCCGCCAGGCGGGACGGATCAGCCGTGACGCGATCCAGGAAGCGGTCCGCGCTCGGCTGCCGATCAGCAATGACCGCCTTGGCATCCTGCTGGCCCGGCTGAAGGACGAAGAGGACCGGCGCGCGGAAGCCCCCGCCGGTGCCTCCAGCACCATCTGGTGATCTCATCTCATTGGTGCCACGCGGTCGCTGCGGCCTCCCACCGCAGCGACCGCGCACAACCCTGTTGACCAGGAAGGAAAGACCATGTGGCGACGCCGGCAGAACCAGGCCGAGGACGCCGTCCGTCCCGATGGCGTGCAAGCAGCGTCCGCGCTCGCGCTTCACCTCCAGAACGGCGGCCCGTTGACGCCGGTCCCGATGGCGGACTTCCCTCTGGCTGAGGGTGAGGTCGCCCTTGCGGACGTGTGGTGTTCGGCCGCCCGGTTCTACGGGACCGAGGTCGAGCACCGACGCTCGACCGGGTACTTCGAGACCCACCCGACGTTCGGCCAGCAGTGGGTAGCCAACCCTCTCGACGCCCGGCGGCGCCGAGAGGCGGAGGCTGCCGCCGAGCCGCAGTGGCGCGACCACACACCGGCCCGGCTGGTCTTGACCTCCGCCGGAGTGCGACTCAGGCCGTCCGGTTCGCCGGACTGGCTGCCGTTCGACCACTCCCTCCTGACGGCCGTCACGACAGGCCCCGCCGAACTCGTACTCTCCTACGCCGTGTGCGCCCCGGTGCTCATCACCGGCCCCGCAGCCGCCTGGCTCGGTGTAGCGATCGAGCACCTTCGCCAAACCGCGTGAAATAGCCTTTCGCGGAAGAAGCCGGAACCTAATTCCAGGAATTAGGTTCCGGCTTTTTTGCTGATTCGAGTTGTCCGCGGACCTCTGCGAGGATTTGGGCACGGCCAACGCCACAAGGCAGATCCGGCCAAATGGAGCCTTCTTGCCTGGGCTCACCTTTTCCGAGAAGGGGATGATTGCCTTGATATGAGTGATTGCGTCATCCGCATGCCCGCCCCTTTTTAACCATGCCATGAGCTGAGGGAACATGGGGCTCGGCATCGGGGCCGAACGAAGGCCCGAATTCTCTGGCGAAGCGCCGGTAAAGACCGCAGAGGAATTCTCTCCCTCCGCGAAGGGGGCTGCGGCCCCCTCTCTTTGGGGCCGCAACCCCCGATCTCTCGAAATCCCCTTTCGCACCAAGGTTGTGGTTCCCGCATGCCTCGATCCATCCGTTTCATACGCATATCAGCCACTATGGGCGGCGTCGGGGCCCTGGCCGTACTCACGGCCGGCTGCTCCAGCTCGCCGACGAGCCCTTCCAGCGCCGCGACCGCGCAGCCGCACTCGGTGTCGGCGAACAGCACCGAGTCGAACGCTCCCGCTGTCGCAGCAGGCCCGGCCGCGACTCCGGGCACAGCTCTGCCGGGGGACGCCGAGGTGACAGCACGGGCGTTCACCACGGCCTACGTCGAGCACGATGCTCGCGACGGCAAGGACGGCTCCTACGCCGATGCTGGCGGCCGGGCAGCCAAGTTCGCGGCCGGTGAGCTGGTGGACATCCTGAGCCAGAAGCGGCCGAGCCAGGATGCCGCGTGGGCCAAGCTGCGCGCCGAACAGGCCGTCCAGACGGTCGAGATCACCTCTGCCGCAATTCCGGACGGCGCTCCGGGCCCGACGCAGACCTCCGCTCTGATTCGCGTGAACTACACCCTCACCACCACCCCGCAATCCGGGCCGGAACAGCGCAGCAGCGAACAGCTCGCCCTCCGTCTGGGGCAGACCTCCCAGGGCTGGCGCGTCACCGCGCTGCCCTGGGCGTGACGAGGCTCGATGAACAAGGGCGCACAAGCAGGCGTGGGATTCGTCGCGGCGCTGACCGTCTCGGGGATCACACTGCTGACCACGTTCGGCGGGGCCGACACCGCCTCCGCCAAGGAGACCGGCCCAGGCGGTGGCATCGCCACCGACGCTCCCGTTCCCGGCTGGGTCCGCGACCTCGTCAATAAGCACGCTGGCGAGTGCCCGCAGGTCACGGCATCGCTCCTGGCGGCCCAGCTCTACACCGAGTCCAGCTTCGACCCCAAGGCCGTGTCGCCGGTTGGAGCAGAAGGCATCGCGCAGTTCATGCCATCCACCTGGGCCCAGTACGGCGCGGACGGGGACGGCGACGGAGTCAAGGATGTCTTCAACCCGGCCGACGCCGTCGCGGCGCAAGCCAAGTACGACTGCGTCCTTGCCAACGAAGTCAAGGGCGTGCCAGGGGATCCCACGGAGAACATGCTCGCGGCGTACAACGCGGGCAGTGGTGCCGTGATCAAGTTTGGCGGCATTCCCCCGTACGCCGAGACCCGGGACTACGTGAAGAACATCCGGGACCTGGCCGCGAAGTGGGCGGACGCCATCCAGCCGGGCGTCCCTGGCAGTGACGGCGCCGCTCGGGCGGTGGCCGCAGCGAAGACGGCCTTGGGGACCTGGTACCAGTGGGGCGGCAACTGCGTCTCGCCGTACGCGGGTTCGGACGGCTGCGACTGCTCCTCACTCACCAAGATGGCCTGGGCCTCGGCCGGCGTGAACCTCCCCCGAACGACCTACGACCAGGTCAATTCCGGCACAGCCGTGGCCAGCGTCTCTCAACTCGCCCCGGGTGACCTGCTGTTCACCCCAGGATCGGACGGCAGCGCTGCGGCTCCTGGGCATGTCGCTATGTACATCGGCGACGGCCAGGTCATCGAGGCGCCGCACACGGGAGCGGTCGTACGGATCACTCCGCTCGCCCAGTGGACCGGCTCTGCGGGCCCGATCAACACCATCGTCGCAATGCGGCATATCAGCTAAATCACCGCAAATAACTCTTAACGGACTAAGGATCTGAAATGCACACTCTGCTGTCTGCTGCGACCGACCCCTCCCTGCACACCTTGCTCGCTGGAGGTGCTGACATCGTATCCGGGGTGACCCCGGACTGGGGCCCGTTCTCGAAGCTCGGCGGTACGGCCAAGGTGATCCTCGGCGTGCTTGCCGCTGTTGTTCTCGTCATCGGCGCCGGGGCGTTCCTCGCGGGTGTAGGCAAGAGCAAGGGCTGGTTCGGCGAGGGCCACAGCACGATGGAAAGCTCGCGCGGCAAGGGCATGATGGTCGGCGGCCTGACCGTCGTCTTCCTCGTCGCCAGCTTCGGCACCATCTTCGGCATCACGTACGGCATGGGTGTGTGACCCATGGCCTCCCGATCCGTAAGGCGAAACGATTCTTCTGCGGCGGCCGGACCGCCTCGGCCGTCCGCGAGGCTCTGGAGCGTCGCCGCCGGTGGGGCCGCAGCCGTCACCGTCGCCGGGGTGATCGTCAGCCTCGCGACTGGCTCCCCCTCCGCACCCTCTGCCTCGGCCGCGTCAGCCGCCCGACCGACCTTGCGGGCGAGCGCGGAGCGCGGTCAGACGGTGAGCGGCGTGCCGGTGGGCTACCCGCACACCCAGGACGGCGCGAAGGCAGCAGCGGCGAACTACACCGTGGTCAGCGGAAGCGCCGACTTCCTCGCGAACCCGTACGACCGGGACCGGGCCGTGTCGGCCATGGCTGCTCAGGGCACCGCCGACGCGGCGGAGAAGAAGGCCGACCTGTCCGCCGCTCAAGCCATCGGAGCGCTACAGGGCGACAACCCCACGTTTTCCGTCGAACAGGCCATCGCCCGCACCGGAGTTCTGTCCGCCCGGGTCCTGGGATACGACGACCGGGGGGCCATGGTCCGGTTGTGGACGACGACGGTCCGCGGAAGCGCGGCCGGGCACGCGACGCCGAGCGTTGGGTACCAGTCGGTGACGGTCACTCTGGTCTGGGAGTCCAACGACTGGAAGCTCCGCGACAGTTCGACCACTTCGGGGTTGTTCGCCCCGATCGACGTGCGGCAGGCGTCCAACGTCCCTGGCGACTTCGTCAACTACGTGCCGGCCGCTGCGGGAGATCCCGTCGTGACCGGCGCCACCGGGCAGGGCGGTTTCCCCGCACCGTACGAGAGGAGCGAGCAGGGGGCCCGCGCTGCTGCTGTCAGTGCGGTCATGCTCTACGGCGACCCGCGGTTCTTCACCGATGCCGACTGGCGGCACCGGATGCTGGCGGCAACGGCTGCACCGAGCGTGCTGGCCTCGGTCACCTCGGACGCGGACTCGACGGCCCGGCTGGTCTCGGCCAACCGAGGGGTCGGTACGGACGGCAAGACGGCCGACGGCAGCGAACTGATCACGCGGACGGCGGCCCTGGCAGCCCGCACCATCTCCTGCTCCGACCAGGCCGCGAGCATCGAACTGTGGACGGCGTCGGTCGGCGGGGTCGCGGGCAAGGACGAGACCCAGCGCCCGCAGATCGCCTTCCTCCGGATGACCGTGGATCTGGCCTGGGTCGACGGCACGTGGAAGACGACGGCCGTCACGCCGTCGGGGCCGCTCGTGCCGTCCCCGCCTGTCATGCAGGAGGCGGACTCCGCCGACAGCTTCGCGGACGTGGGGGGTGCCAGCAATGCGCCTGCGACTGCGTGACGATGCCCCCGGCCTGCTGAGGCTCGAACGGAGCGCTCCCAGCCGCTGGCGGCGCCGGCTCCAGACGATCGCTATGGTCAATATGGCCATCGGGTTCTTCTTCATCCCGGCCGCGAACGCGGACTCCATCTTCTGCTACATCCCGCTCGTCTGCGAGACGAAGGCCGCGATCGACTTCGTCAAGGACCCGCTGGGGTTCCTGCTCCAGAAGCTGACCGAGGCCAACATCTGGTTCCTCCAGCAGATGCTGGATCTGATCCAGAACACGACAAAGCTCGACCTCACCTCAGCCGGCTTCCTGCAGCAGTACGCGATCATCTTTGCGGCCAGCAGCCTGCTGACCGTCGCGCTCTGGTTGATCGCCGTCGCCAAGCGAGCTATCCGCGGGGTACCAGTGACCACAGCGGTCTCCGAGGCAGTCGGCTTCCTGCTCCTCCAGTTCGTAGTCAATGCGATGACGCCAGGCGCGCTTGCGCTGCTGATGAAGGCCATCGACGAAGTCACGGCCATCTTCGAGCCCTACGCGACATCGAACTTCAAGCCGTTCCTGGCGAACCTCCTCACGGCGATGGCGTCGAACCCCACGGAGGGCGTGGGGCAGCTACTGGTCGTCAACCTCATCATGATGCTCGGCGCGCTGCTGATGTGGATCGAGTTGCTGATCCGCAGCGCTGCAATCTACGTAGCCGTCGCGCTCGGCCCGCTCGTGAACGCGGGGCTCGTTGACCGTGACCTGTGGGGCAAGAGCAAGAAGTGGTTCGGCGGCATCTTCGCCATCGGCCTGAGCAAGCCAGTGCTCTTCGCTCTGCTCGGCCTCGGCGGGGCGGTCCTCAGCGACACCTCGGGCAGCATGTCCGACGTGGTCTCCAAGACGCTGGTTGGGGCGCTGATCCTCCTGCTTGCCGTCTTCGCAAGCGCCACGCTCTACAGGTGGGTGCCCGCCTTCGGCGACGAGATGGCCCAGCTCCACCACGATCGGAAGGCCGCCCAGTCCTCGGGGCCGGCAGCCGCGATCGACGGGCCCGGCCAACACGCCAACCGGGCGATCAACTCCCGGGTGCAGGACGCCGTGGTCGGCGGCGGGAAGTCCGCAGGCGCCAAGGCGGCCGGAGCCAAGATGGGCGGCGGAACCGCTGCTGCTGGCGGACCGGTCGCCGTTGGGGCGGCCGTGGCCAAGGCCGGCCTGGACATGGCGAAGAACAAGGCCACCAGCTCGCCGGGAATGCAGGGACCTGGCGCCGCGAATAACGACAGCTCGGCCCAGACCCCGGGTCAGCAGGAGTCCGGAGCCCCGGACGCTCCGGCCACGGCCAACCCGGAGGGAACGACCTCCAACCCAGTCGTCGGCTCAGCCCCGGACTGGTCCTCGGCCAACGACCACGCCACTTCCGGCGCTCCGGCCACGGCCAACCCGGAGGGAACGACCTCCAACCCAGTCGTCGGCTCAGCCCCGGACTGGTCCTCGGCCAACGACCACGCCACTTCCGGCGCTCCGGCCACGGCCAACCCGGAGGGAACGACCTCCAACCCAGTCGTCGGCTCAGCCCCGGACCGGCCCTTGGCCAACAGCACCGCCGCGCCCGCTCGTCCCGCCGCCACCGGCTCGACACCCAGCACCGCCGCGCCTGCCCGTCCCGCCGCCACCGGCTCGACACCCAGCACCGCCGCGCCTGCCCGTCCCGCCGCCACCGGCTCGACGCCCAGCACCGCACGGCCGATCTCGCCGCCGGCTCCCGCCGCGGCGGCACCGTCTCCGATGCCGCGTCCCGTGGCGCCTTCCTCACCTCCCCCGTCAAGCACCACCTCGGGGACCGGTCCCTCCGTCACACCCACGCCACCGGCGCGGCCGACAGGCGGCCAGACATCCGGTCGACCGACCCCCCGCAAGGACCAGTGACACATGTCGACTCGTACGTATCAGTTCGGAAAGCACCGCCCCACCGGGCTGGTTGGCCGCCGCAACCTCGGCGAACAGGTCGTCCTCGGCGCCGGTGCCGGAACCGGCATCCTTCTCGGCCTCCTCTTCAACAAGGTGACGGCCCTCGCGGCGACGGGCCTCGTCCTGCCGATCCTGCTCGCCCTGGTCATCGTGTACGCGCCGTACCGGCCGAAGGGCACGTCCCAGCGGCGGACCCTCTACCGC
The DNA here is from genome assembly GCF_029892095.1 of Kitasatospora sp. MAP12-44. Taxonomy (NCBI): domain Bacteria; kingdom Bacillati; phylum Actinomycetota; class Actinomycetes; order Kitasatosporales; family Streptomycetaceae; genus Kitasatospora; species Kitasatospora sp. MAP12-44. The sequence continues at coordinate 31,369 of NZ_JARZAE010000003.1, read as the reverse complement.
TGGTGGCGGATCAACCGCTACCACCGCAAGGCACTTGCCCGTACAGGCGGCGTCTGGGTGTCACCTGCCATCGAGGAGGGCGTGCGCCGCGACGGCACGCCGCCGGATGCCGCCCTGGCGGAGCCCGAGGGCATCGCGGGCATGACGTGGGTTCCGGTCACGGTCCGCGGGCAGAAGGCCGTCGTCGTTCTCCAGCCGGAGGCCGGCTGTGTCACGGCCGCGCTGGAGGTCGCCTCACCCGGTCTCGGTGGCAAGGACGTAGCTGAGCAGGTTGTCGCGCTGGAGCGCTGGGGTGAGCTGCTGGATGCCTTCGGCAACGTTGAGGAGCACCCGGTGAAGCGTGTTCAGGTCCTCGCCCGGCAGATGAAGTCTGACCCGTACGCCCACCAGCGGTTCGTCTCGCAGCGCGACGAGTCGGCAGCGACGGCCAACGCCCCGCAGTGGCTCAAGGACTCGTACGACGTGCTGGCCAACGCGGTGTCGACCAGCGCCGAGGAGCACCGGTACTACATCACCATCCACGCGAAGTTCACCCGGGACCTGGCCGCCGAGGGCTCCACCCGCGGATCGGGTGACGACGGGGTGGCCGCTGCGATGGCCGCGTACCTGGAAGAGCTGTGGTCCCGCGCGGAGGACGCCGACCTGTCCGTGGTGGCGCCTCTGGACGAGGGCCGGCTGACGGCCTTCATCCGCAACTCGTACGACCCTGACCACGCCATCTGGGACACCGAAATCCAGCAGGCCCACGCCTTCCCCCGCAACGTCGACGTCCGCCACGGAGCGCACGTGGCCACCCGCGCCGCAGGCTCCACCACCAGCTGGTTCCACGCCACGGCCGCCGTGGTCTCCTGGCCCACCACGCCAGTCGGCCCGGACTTCCTCTCGCCCCTGCTGATCGGGATGCCCGATGTGATCCGCACCATCTCCATCACGCAGCAGCTCGAACCGAACGACAAGGCCGTGGAGCGGATGCTCGCGGAGGACACAAACAACCAGGCGGAGATGAACCGGGACCGCCAGCGCGGCAAGAACATCGATCCTCGCGACCAGATCGCCGCGAGTGCCACCGGCTCGCGCGGCATGGCCCTGGCCTCCTCGGGTGCGGCCGGCGCCGCTGTCGTCGGCTACATCACGATCTCCGCCCGGAGCGCCGAAGAGCTGGAGCGCACCAAGCGGACGACCGCTTCCCGTGCCCGCAACGCTCACCTGCGGATCGAATGGCTCGACCTCGAACACGCCCGTGCCTTCGCCACGACCCTGCCCTTCGCCGGAGGCATCAAGTGACTGACCTGCTCGACTTCTCCCCCCTCTCCCCGATGTACGAGACGGTCCGCCGACCGCTATACACGGAGACGACCACCAGCCAGGCCCTGTATCTGCCTGTCGCACCGCCGACCCTGGGCAGCGCGGGCGCGATCATCGGCCGTGAGCTCTACTCCGGGAAGGCGTTCATCTACTGCCCTTTCAGCGCGTTCGGCGACGGCCTCCCCGGCGGGAACATGATCGTGATGGGCGACACGGGGCGGGGGAAGTCCGCGTTCGCCAAGACCTACGCCGCCCGGCAGATCCGCCTCGGACGGCAAGTGGTCATCCTCGACACGAAGGAACAGAAGGAGCGCGAGGAAGGCGAGTGGGCCGCGCTCGGCCGCTCGCTGACCGGCAAGTCCCCGGTGAAGTTCAGCCCCGGCGGCGGGCCGGGCGCCTCCTGCATCAACCCGATGGACCCCGCCATCGCGGGCAAGCGGCAGGTCGAGCTGGTCCGGACGATCGTTGAACTCGGCCTCGGTAGGCCGCTGGACGAGTTCGCCGGCTCCGCCTTGCGCATCGCGATCCGGCGAGCCCACCAGCGGGCCGGTGACCTGGACCGAATCCCGGTCCTGGCCGACGTTGCCGCAGCGCTCCGGGCGCCGGAGGAGTCCGACGCTTCGGCCAAGCAGCGGACGCGGGACGAACTCCTCGGTGACGGCCTGGAAGCGTCCTACGTCCTGGACCGGCTGTGCGGGAGCGAGGATGACACGACCGGCGACCTGACCGGGATGCTCGACGGACCCACCAGCCTCGGTGTGGACCTCAACGCCGACATGATCGTCTTCGACCTGACGAAAGTCCCGTCGGGCGGCGTCGCCATGACCATCCTCGTCGCGGTGGTCGCCGTGTTTTTGGAAGAGGTCTGGCTGCGACCGCTGTGCGAGTGCGGGGCGGAGCCGAGTCGGCACCAACGCGTGGTGGTCGACGCCGGCTCCGGTGCCTGGGAGCTCGGGCCGAACCCCGGGTCGGGATGCCGCCGCTACACCCAGCGCAAGCGCATCCTCATCTGCGAAGAGGCGTGGCACATCCTTGGAGTTCCCCAACTCGCCGCGCTGCTGGAGAAGTTCTTGAAGTTCGCCCGCGGTTACGGGCTGAGCTTTGTCGGGCTCGTCCACCACCTGTCCGACATCGACGACAGCCCGGAGACCCAAGCCGCGCTGAAGATGGCCGACACCATCGTGATCTACAGCCAGAAGAAGGCTGAGGCGGAAGCGACGGTGGCCCGGCTGGGCCTGCCGTCCTGGACAGCGGATCACATCACGCGCCTGCGCCGCGGGATCGCGCTGTGGGTGGTCGGAGAGGTCATCTACCCAGCCGTCCAACACCTCCTGGTCGAAGCCGAGCAGCACCTCTGCTTCTCCTCCGGTTCGATGACCGACTTCACCAGCACCCACCCGGACGCCGCATGAACGCCCAACGGCACCTCGCCGCCGTCGACCAGGTCCGCACAGACTCGGAGCACGCCTCCCCCATGACCAGCCCCACCGTCGAGACCACGCCCCTCGCCGACGAACGCGCAGTACGGCAGGAGATCGACCAGTTGCACGCCGACGCGCTCGAACTGGCCCGGCGCACGAAGGCGCTCGCCACAGTCCTCGACCACGGCGAGTACTCAGCCGCCGGTGGCCGTGTCCGCACCGCCGTCACCCACATCTGGCGGGCAGCGGAAGACCTCCACCAGGCGTTCCACACCGCCCCACCGCGCTGCGCCGGACCCGACACCGCGCTGTCCCGGCTCTGCGGCCGGCGCATGCGCTACCTCGCCGTCCGTGCTGCCCGGCAGGCCGCGTAGTGGACTTCCTGCCGAACGGAACGTCGCTGGCCCTGTACGCCGTAGCCACCGTGTGTGCGGTAGCCCTGGCCACTGTCTGGCTGGTGACGAACCGGGCCCGGCGAAACGCCGGGTTCGCCGACAAGGGACAGCTCAAGCGCCAGCTGTCGGCCGCAGCGGTCCTCAAGGCGACCGAGATCCGTCCCTCCCTCATCCGCGGTGAGGAACGCCCGAGTCACACGGCGGCGGTGAGCCTCGCGGAGAAGCGTTCCGCCATCTCATGACCCGCCCCTCCCCCTGTTCCGGAGCACGTCATGCGCCACCAGCACCTTGATCCACACGACTTCGGCTACTCGCTGGGGACCTCGCAACGCCCGAAAGGCATCGAGCTGTGGTCCCGCGCCGACAAGGCATGCCGAGTCATCGGCCCCATGGGCAGCGGAAAGACCACGCGCTTCTTCGCCCCGACCATCCGCAAGTGGGCTGGCCCAGTGCTCGCCACCTCGACCAAGCCGGACCTGGTCGAACTCACCCTCGACGCACGACGCCGCGACGGGCGACCGGTCATGGTCTTCGACCCGCAGAGCATCGCCCCCTCTCTCCCGAAGTTCCGGTGGACGCCGATCACGGGCGCCGCCGAGACAGAGATCGCGATGATGAGGGCCAAAGCGTTCGTCGCCGGCTCCCGGACTCCCGGGGGCGCTGCGCAGTCCAGCGAGGGCGCCGCTTTCTACAAGGGCCAAGCGGCCAAGATCCTCGCCGCGTACCTCCACGCCGCAGCTCTCGACGGAGCCAGCCTGGATTGGGTGCTCAAGTGGGCACGCAAGCTGACCGACCCCGCGCCGGTCGGCATCCTCAACGCCCACCCCGGCGCCGGCCCCGGGTGGGCGGACATGCTCCGGACCGCCACCTCGGGCGACAGCCGCACCGTCGGCAACACCGCCTCGACCCTCGATGCAGCCCTTGAACCCCTCATGCACGAGTCGGTGATGCGTGCTCTGCAAGGGGACGGAGACCCGACGGACTTCACCGAGTTCCTTGACTCGGAGGGCACGATCTACCTGCTCGGCAAGGACTCGGAGGTGAACAGCGTCGCTCCGCTGACCACGGCGATCACGGAGGACCTGCTCGACATCGCTGAGGCTCACGCCATCGCGTCTCCGGCCGGGCGGCTCGACCCAGCCCTCCTGGCCGCGCTGGACGAGGCGCCGAACATCGCACCGATCCCCTCCCTGCGCCAGCGCGTTGCTGACGGCCGGGGCCGGGGCATCACCGTGATCTACGGCCTCCAGGGCTGGGCTTCGGCCCGCGCCCGATTCGGCGAGGACACAGCGAACGAGCTGGCGAGCTTCACCAACCACGTCATCGTCTTCGGCGGAGCCAAGGACCCCGCCTTCCTCAAGGACATGTCCGACCTGTGCGGTCAGGTCGAACGGGAGCGCACCACGAAGACCACTAGCGGCGGGGACCGCGGCAGCCACTCGACCGCAACGCACATGGCTCTGGAGCCTGTCCTGCGCGGCGACGAGATCAGGTCGCTGCCCGAGGGCCACGCCCTGGTGCTCGCGGACAACCTCCCGCCAGTGATCACCCGCCTTGACGGGATGTGGACCTGGGACTCGTGGCCGGAGATCGAGGGCCACGTCCGCGAACTGCGGGCCGCGAACGAGGAAGAGCGACTTCGACAGGCCAAGTCGAGGAAGCAGCAGGCCAAGGCTCACGCCGCCGCCTGGGCTGTCCAGGGGGCTGCTGCATGACGAACCCGCTCTCGCTGTTCAAGCCCTTCCCCGAGCCGCCCGCACTGATCTTGGACTACATCGCGGAGCGGAGCGCGGAGGAGTCCGTGGTCGACGGCCCCCCACCGTGGGACCTGGGAGCCCTCCCGGCTGAGCTGGCCAAGCCGATGCCCGCGTGGCTGAACTCGGTGTGCCGCTGGCTGAACCAGACGTACGCCTGGCAACCACAGGACGTCATCCCACCCTGCTGGGAGAAGCACGAGGGCCTGGGGTACGAGATCGCGGCCCTGGCCTTCGCCCGGGGCGACGCCTACGCAGACCCCGGCTCCACCGTCGTCTGGCACGAGCAGTACGACCGGTTCCTGACCCGGATGACCAAGGCTCTGGGCAAAGCCGGCGACGAGTGCCGTGTCGGGCGGCACGAGGACCGCCCCGCACGATTCCAGATCGCGGCGTGGGGCGACGAACCTGCCGCTGTCGCGGTTGACCTAACAGCAACCGCCGGAGGCCCCGAATGATGATGCCGCACCCTCACGTCGTCTTCGACCTTGACCCGAGTCACGGCCTGGTGGCACGGAGCGGCTGGGAGCAAGAGGAGGCTCGGACTGTCCTCCGCGACGTCGGATGGGAGTGGCAGGAGGAGCTGCATGCTCTGGTCCCGCCGGCCGACACACCGGACGTTGACGCCGGGGTCCAAGCGGTCGAGCAGCTACACCTGCACGGCTACCTGGCGGGATACTCAGTGGGGCGATTTGGTGCCATGCGGCTCACCCTGGACCGCGCCGAGCAGGTGTTCACGAGAGCCGGAGTGCAGCAGAGCTCAGGGCCACAACCAGAAGGGACGCCCTCGATCGCGCCTCAGGATACGGCGAGACCGCAGAAACTGGCATACCGCGGCGCGACCGATCCGGTGAACACCGTCTCACCAGAAACACCAGTCTCACCACTGCTCTAGGTGCGCTAACACGACGAGACGTACAAGGTCATCCGTAGCGCCATGTCGTAGCCGATGCGTACGATCGACAACCGCGCGCCTGCGGCCCTGACACCCTACGGAGGTGTCAGGGCCGCAGGCGCGCGGTTGGGATCGGGGTGGCCCACCCACCCTACGGAGGGAGACGGGCCACCGAGCCTGGCCGGCCGGCACGCTACGGAAGTGCCGGAACTAGGTCAGACCGCTACGGGCGCCAGGGTGCCGGAGCCAACAGCCTGGGCAAACGCCGTCCATGCTTGGGGCTGGTGCCGGTGGGCCGGGCCGGTCGGATTCTTGAGGTCGGAGACGATCACCTCCCCGGCGATTCCGGCGGCCCCCACGCAGTCAGCGCTTTCGTTGCTGTAGGACGACTTCCGCAGTGCGACGCCGAGTTCGGCAGTATTCGGGTAGTAGTTGCTCACTTGATCTGGTCTCTCTTTTCGGTGATGAATGCGAGCGACTTGTCCAGAGGCAGGGCCTCGGCTGTGATCTTTTGGAAAGTCGCGTGGAACTCCTCTACCGATTCCCGATCCTCGATCCACAGTTCGGTCTTCTGGGCCGTGACCAGGGCGATGTCAAGCGCGGGCCGGTAGGGGAAACCGAGGATGGTCAATGCACCGTTCATTCCGGGATTCAGCGCGCAATCCGCAGGCATGATCTGGATATTGACGTTGGGGCGGCGGGTGGCCTGTATCAACTGCTCCAGCTGGGCTCGCATGATCCCCGGACCTCCACCCTTGACGCTCAGGGCCGCCTCGTGGATCACCGCCCAGACCTCCGGCGGCTTCGGTCGCGTCAGGACGGATTGGCGGGCCATCCGTACGTCGACTTTCGCCTCGGCTTCGTCCTCCGAGAACCCACCCAGCTCGGTGAAGATTGCGCGCGAGTAGTCGGGGGTTTGGAACAACCCCGGGATGAACGACGGCTGGTAGGTCTTTACCGCTGATGCCTCGGCTTCCAGGGACGCCAGGTTGACGGTCTGGTCGTTCACGGCGCCGGCGTAGCTGACCCACCAGCCCTGCTTGGCGGCGTTCTTGGCGACGTCAAGGAGGCCGGCCTTGAGGTCAGCGCTGACCTTAAGGAATTCGAGGAGTTCTGCAACGTCGTCGACCTTGACGGCACCCTTCGCGGTTTCCGCTCGGCTGATCTTGTAGACGCTCCAGTTCGGCAGCGCCTTGGCCACGTCTTCAGGCGAGAGGCTGAGCGCCTCGCGGAGGCGGCGCAGCTCCCCTCCCAGCTGGATGCGCCTCACGGTCTGCTGGAATGCCACCCCTTGCCCCTCCTATGTCGATCGTCAGCACAGTGTGCCTCCCCGCAGGGAGTGCGCGCTACCGGCTCCGAGTGGCATATGACTCGACATTGCGTGCGACTCTGCAAGCTTGCACAGTTGGTAGAAGTGGTTGCGTAGATCTGCACTAGGGTCCATGCTGTGCGTAGCGAACTGCACGCAATGAGTTGGTAGTTGCGAAGGCAGTTCGCCAGCATTGCCAGCTTCAAGTGATCTTGATTGATCGTCAGATGACCAGGTCAGGATGCCCTCGGCCCGGCCCTGACGAGCGCGACCACAACGGCCGCTTCCCCGGAAACACCCCCCAATGCCGTCCGTAGCGGCACGCCCCCGGAGGAACTGTCATGCCCCTGGTTGAGTTCGTAACTGCCGCTTCCCCCGAGGTAGTTGGGAAGATCCGGCGGAAGTTCGTGCCGCAGATTAAGGCCGCCCTCGGCCTCACCGACAGCGAGGCCGAGGACCTGGCGCTGATGGCCTCCGAGCTGCTGACCAACGGCTGGCTCCACGGCTGCGGCAAGAAGAAGGGGCAGCTCGGCTTCCGGGCGCACCAGACGGAGGAAGGGCGGCTGCGGGTGGAGGTGACGGACCCGGCCGTCCCGAGGGTTCCGGCGACGCGGACGCAGCGCAGAAGGGGCGGGTACGACGGCGGCCGGGGGCTGCTCATCATCACCAAGCTCGCGGTGAATCACGGAAGCAGGCGCGACCGGAAGGCCGGCACCCGGATCAGCTGGTTCGAGATGGAGGTCGCCTCCATTAAGCCGGTCGAGAAGGAGGAGACCACCGTGACTGCCAGCACGGCCAAGGCTGCACCGGGTTCGGCACCCACCGCCGCGTCGCCTCACAGCGCCGCGCTCGCCAGCCGCATCCGGCACGCCCGCCCGGCCCCGGTCGTCGGCACCATCGGCCCCAGGTCGATAGCCGCCTAAGACTCCGGCGGCACCCCTGCGCTACGGGCAGGGGGCCGCCGGGCACCACCCCGCCCTTCCCGATCCCGTGGGGGCGGGCCCCGGCACCTTCGCCTCCGGCAACGCTCCGGCCCCTTCCGTGAAATCGGGCTGACGGAGGGGGGTGAGGTGCCAGCGGGTCGCACAACGGCGTGCGACCCGAGCACAGACCGCCGGTCTCGCAACCAGATGGACAGCGAACGCGGGTCCGGCGGGCACCCAGGCGCCTCGCTCAGCGCTCCTTGACCGGGGCGGCGCAGGTGCCGGGGTGGGTGGCCGAACCGGTGCGGCCACCCACCTCACGGGGGACGGCGCCGGGGACGTACGGATGGGAGGAGCGGGGAAGATGGCCCAGGCCAGAGCCGCGAGCGCGAGCAGCCCGACACAAAGGCTCGTGAGGCGCGGCGCTCCCCCGCCGTACGTCCTCGGTGCCCACTGGCTCGCCCGCGCCAACCGCGACCACAAGGCGGTGCTGCTCGGCTGGACCCGCAACGAGCTGGTCGACATCCGACTGGGCGTGCGATTCAACGCGGTGCGCGTCACCAACCACCGCCTCGGCACCGCCGCCCTCGGCCAGTTGCAGCAAGTCGCAGACGCGGTCGGGCCGGTCGGCCCCGTCATCTTCAACGACGCCCTGCGGTGCGTGGAGTTCCTGATCCCCTACTCCTCCACCGCCCTGTGGGACATGAACGAGACGCAGTTCCTCCGCGGCAACGAGAACGTCAAGCACACCCCCGTCCTGCGCTGCCCGCCGCCGGGCAAGGGCCCGGTGAAGGGGCGCCGCTGGCTGATCGAGCCGGACGGAACCGGCACCCTCACCCACCCTCATAACCTCGCCGCTGCCCTCCGTGCCGGCCGCCGCATACTGCACGGCCGAGGCAGACCCAGCCTGGCCGCCTAGAGCGAGACTCACCGCGCCGGCCACCCGAGGCCCGGCGCGCGCGTCCCCCCTCGCGCCCCCAGTGGCCACCCACGAGCCCGCCCCGCCCGGCTACCCGCACGCGGTGGCGGGCCCCAATCGAAGAGCCGCCGCGCTCGGTCCAGATGAGTGGCCACAACGGGCGCGGCAGCGCCGCTGGCCGGACACTGCGCGTCCCACGCAGGTCGATCGGTGGCACCACCCATTCCCCGGGTGCCGACCTCCGGAGGCGGGGAATGTCGGCATTCGGGGCGAAATCCGTCAACCAGTCAGCACGGTACGAGAATTGGAGACCAGGGTGAGTACACAGATGTGGAGCGATTCCGAGCAGCAGTGGGAGGACCCGGCGCGCAGCGCGGTGGACATCGCCGAGCACGTCGCCGCCCTGTTCAAGCCGGAGCAGGCCCCGCTCCTCACCCTCGGCGTGTTCGAGAGGGTCGGCTCGAACTGGACCAGCGACACCCTGCGCCCCTACCTGCCGCAGCACAACGAGCCGTTCCGGCAGCAGCTCGGCTCCCGTCACCCCCTCTCCCCCAACAACTCCCGCCCGCCGGGCCCGGCCGACGCCGACCTCCCCGCCCTCCCCGCCCACCACCTCGCCTGCGCCCTCGCCGACCTCTACGGCACCGATCAGCGGCACATGGTGAAGGAGACCAACCTCTGGTTCGCCACCGGCGCGATCACCAACCTCCTGCCCAACTCCCCCCTCCTCATCCTCTCCCGTGCCCCCCTCGGCATCGCCAGCTCCTTCGCGCGCGGCAACTTATTCGAGCGCTGGCACTACGCCTCCCGCTACAACATGCTCGGCAACGCGGCACGCAACTCCGCTCACTGGGCTCCGTGGGCCGAACTCCTGCCGGAGGACGACCCGGAGCCCGCCGTCGCCCTCGCCCGCCTCATCGCCCTCAACTCGCTCCTCCTCGCCAAGGCGATCAGGAAGGACCTCGGCGACGCGGGCCGCCGCCACACCCACCTCGCGTACGAGCGCCACGTCCTGGCCCCGGAGACGGTGCGCGCCAACCTCGCCGCCTACCTCGACATCCCCCTGCCCAGCCAGCCAGCCCCGGTCGGGACGGCGAAGGCCGGCGCTCGGGGAGCGGACAGCACGTTCGCCACCAAGAAGCACAAGAGCGAGCTGATCGCTGAGCTGGACCCGCGCACCGCCACCCTCGTCCCTCACCACGTCGCCGAGACCCTGTCCCGCGCGACCAACGTGGTGGAGCACCAGGTGGTCGACGTCGCCCGACACTGGCTCAACGGCGATTCCCTGTACGAGGTGCACGACCCGGCCGGATCGGTACCGGCCCCCCGGTCAGGGACGGCGCGGGGGGAGGCACGGCGCCCCGGCCCGGCCGACTACCGCCCGGCGGTAAAGAAGAGCAGCGTGGTGTGGCGCACCCACCTCGTCAGCAACGAGGAAGTCGCCGAGCTGCTGAACATCCTCAGCGAAGCGGGGATGGACAACGCCCGCGACGGCGTCAACCTCTTCGTCATCCCGATGCGAGTGCAACGCGGTGGCCGCCTCCACCAGGACCCGAGCAGCGGAAGGTGGCGGCCGAGCCAGGGGTACGAGCACCACCCCGCCTACTGGGTCACCTGGCTCGGCGCCGCCGCCCTCGCCGCCTGGCATGGCGCCCGACTCCCCACCCGCGCCGAGGTGCTGGAAGCCGCGGCGCTCGCCCGCAACGTCTACAACGCCGACTACCGCTTCGGCGACGCCACACCGGTCGTCGAGCCCGGCCGGGACCACGGCGACATCCACCACCTGGTAGGCAACGTCCAGGTGTGGTGCCAGGACGGCCCGGAGGCCGGCACCCTCCAGTTCCCGCTGCGCCGCTACCTGGTCGGCGCCGCATGGAACACCCCCGCGACTAGGGAGGCGGTGGCCGAGGAGCGCTCGCGCTACCTCCTCGGTGCCTCACGCGGCGTCGGCGTCCGCCTCGTTCGGGACCCGAGCATCCGGGCAGCGGACGAGATAGGGGCGTGGGAACTGGCGGAGCGCATCGGCTCCTGGGTCAACCGCCTCGAACCCACCGGAGTCCCGGTCGGCTACCTCGACCAGGCCCTCGTGAGCGCCCTGACCGGCCCCGAGGCCGAGAACGGCGATGAGACCGAGGCCAGCCAGGACTGAGCAGGGGTCAGAGGCCGATCTCAGACTTCGGGCCCACGTAGGTCCCGGCCCCCGTCCACCCCGAGCGGGCCAGGTCCACGAACCGCTCGGAGAAGCCGAGGTCGGCCAGGTCCTCCAACGCCACCCACTCCACACCCCGGATCGGGCGGGTGTCGGCGCCCTCCTTCACCTGCCCGATCGTCCCCCCGACCACCTCGACCTCGAAGGAGATGTGCACGACGTGCGCCTTGGTGACGTCTGCGACGTACAGGAGGCGGCCGACCTTCACCTCCAGGCCAGTCTCCTCCAGCATCTCCCGCCGGAGTGCTACTTCCAGGCTCTCCCCGTCCTCCACCTTGCCGCCGGGCAGGGACCACGTCCGCTCACCCTCGGTGTCCTGGTTAAGCAGCAGCAGCTGCTTGTCACTGTTCACGGCCATGCCGGTCACTCGCGTATGCATCCGCGAACCGTACTCCCACCCAACTCCCGCACGGAGGCCATCCGATGAAGACGCAGAACAGCACGGCCGTGGTCATCGCGGCCGGAGGACTGGGAACCAGGGTGGCCGGGTGGTCCACGTTCATGCCGAAGGAATTTCGCCCGGTCGAGGGACGGCCCGGCATCGTCCATGTACTCCAAGAGGCGGAAGCGGGCGGAGCGCAACGGGCCGTGGTCGTCCACCACCCCTACTACATCGGCCTCGCGGACTGGGCCAGCCAGGTGTTCGGTCCGGGTGGAACCGCGCGCTACCGGCAACTGGCGAAGCAGGCTGCCGGCCAGCAGCAACCGCTCGGCCTACGCGTGAACTTCGTTCCCCAGCGTGGGCGGTACGCCGACGTCACGTCGGCCCTCAATGGCTCCGAGTACCTGCGCACCGGCACCATCGGCCTGGTCTTCTCCGACAACGTCGACACCACCCACCAGGCCATGGCCGAGCTGGTCGCTGCCACCGACCCCGCCATGCCCGCCGTCCTTACCTCCCCCTTCGACATCAACCGCGCCTCCAGCCACGGTGTCGTCGTCTGCACCGGCTCCGGCCCCGTGCGCGCCATGGCAGGTCTCGTGGAGAAGCCGGAGTTCATCACCGCCGCGCGCCTGGTGGCCGAGCACGGCCTCGACAACCTCCGACTGCTCCAGGGCCGAATGCGAATCACCCCACCGCTGCTTCACCACCTGGCCGCAACCGTCCGGCACGCCGGGCGGTTGGAGCCGAAGCTGTCGCTGGGCCTGGCCTCCTATGCCCGGCACCACCGGGTGCAGGTGGTCACCAGTACGACAGCAATGGTCGACCTCGGGGCCCCCGACCGAGAGCAGGCAGCGGCATCGTGACGAAGGAGGAGGGGCAGCAACCGGGGTGGCGACCGCGGACCTGGTCGGGAATGGCGGACAAACGCCCGAAGGTGCCCGAGCGCCCGGTGCCGGCACCGGCACCGAAGCGTCCGCACGCACGACCCCGGAAGAAGGTGAAGCCGGCGGAGGAGCACCCCGGCCTCCTCATCCCCGACATCCCGGCCCGGCCCACCGCCGAACCGCCTCTCACTCACTGGCCCTCCCTATTCCTCGCCCCGCCCCCCGCGGTGCCCCGGCCGCCCCGTGCCCCCATCCCCCTGTACCACCGCCCCTGGCACCGCCCGCCCTGGAACGAGACGAGGACACCGTGACGCACGATCAGACCACCGAGCCCGTTGCGGCTGCCGACCTGCCGAAGCGCAAGCGCGGCACCCACTGGCAAGAGCCGCCCGCACACCCGTCCGGCGCGTTCCTTCCGCAGGGCCCAGTGCAGCAGAGGCAGGAGCCCCGCGCGGCCGCCCACCGGACCGCCGACTTCCTCACCCACACCTCGACGCAGAGGTGGGTATCGGTGGCGGAGGCGTTCGACAGCCCGTCCGCCGTCCGCCCCACCAGGGACGTCAGCTGAGCTGAGCCGATCGGACGTCCGGCCGCCACCCAGCCCCCGCGCCGGTCGTCGCGGCCAGGACGAGCCGACACAGGGGGCTAGGCGTGGGCAGACACCGCAGGCCAGCGGACCCGCCCTCCGATGTGGAGAAGACGGCCGAGCTGGGCATCGCGCTCCTCGCCATCGCGGTCGGCAAGGAAATCGCGGTGGAGGGGGTGACGGTGCCCCCCGGCACCACCACGCCCTATCTCTACCGACGCACCTACCGCCCCGACGGCCTCACCACCTACTGCATGGTCCGCATCGCCGACCTGCCCACCTACGGCTTCCCCCCACCCGACCCTTGACCGCCCCTTGGCGGGTTCCCAAGTTGGGACGCCTGCCCGCTGCCTGGAGAATTCGCCCGATGAGGCTCAGCCACCCACCCGGCTGCACCTGTCCGATCTATACCGACCCCCCGCGCATCGCCCGCCTGAATCTGCGGCGGGCGGAGGCGTTGAAGGAGTGGCCGAGGCGGGTGACCGGGCGCAGTAGGACTGCGGCGACGCACGCGGCTAACGCAGACCGCTCTCGCTGCGGCTTCATCCTCCTCGACACTGACGTGGAGAAGCCGGGGTGCGCCACCGTCGACTGCAATCCCTGTCTCAACGAGGAGGCGGCGGAGACGGCGAAGATCGACGGACGCCGCATCCGTACCAGCGACACCAACAAGCTCTCGCCCGAGTCCCTGGCGGGCTGGGCCGAGGCCCGCCGGAAGGAAGCGCTCAAGGCCGCCATCACCTCGTGGGAACCGGTAGCGGCCGCGCGAGCCATGCGCCGCTTCGGCCTCATTGCCGATGATCACCTCGCCGTTCTCCTCGACCTGGTCGACCAGCTGGACGCCAGCTGACGCACGGCGCCTCCGCGGGCGCGAACGGTCAGATCCGCGCAGCCTCTGACCACGGCCGGGCTGTCGTCTGCGAGGATGCGGCGGGTGACGACGACTTCGCCGGCCACCACCATCTTCATTCTCAGGGCGGCCGGCAGTCGGCCACCGTCGAGTTGAAGGAGAGCGAGATGTCGGAGAACCCCCAGGCCGAAGGCACGCCGGTGGCGAAGCCCAAGTACACGCAGGAGGAGCTGGCGGGCCTCACCTGGTACGGCGCACCCGGAGACACCGAGGGGCCGCAGGTAGCGTTCCCGGAGGACGGCACCGGCAACGTGGTGATGCGCCACGGCGCGGACCACAGCGCCCCCCTCCTCGTCTACACCCCCAGCGAGTGGGAAGCGTTCCAGGCCGGCGCCGCAGACGGCGAGTTCGACGAGGTTGAGCAGCAGGTCCCGGCTACCAGTCCCGCCACCGAATAAGGGGTGGCCACGCTCGGCCAGCAGCGCAGCAGCCTGCCCGAATTGGGGACGTCGAGATTCAGCCGTAGCCACGATTCCGATTGCGCACAGCGCCGCAACCGCCCCGCCGCTGGTCACGGCCACCCCAGCGGGTCGGCGCGGGCCGGGTGCCGGATCGGGTGAACGCGGCCGAGCCGTGGATCTGCGCCCTGGCGGAGTCGGGGATTGGCCGGAAACCCTGGAGAACGGGGTGCGGACTGCTGATTACGGTGAGCACCCTCTCCACTACTAGTCGCCCTGGGAGTCAGCAGCTGTGTTGACTACGCGTGACGTTGCCCCTCAAGGGACCGCCGGTGTCTAAGCTCCCCAGCATGAAGACCGTCAGTGACCGCGACGTCACAGAGCTAGCCGCCGAGGCGGCGGAGCTGAACAACCACCTGGTCGCCCAGCTGGAGCGGGCGGGCAGGATCACCAGCGCCGAGATCGCAGCCGCGTTCCGGGCTACCCCCCGCCACCTCTTCGTGCAGGACGCCGAGTTGAGCGAGGCGTACAAGGACGATTACCACCCCACCGACCGCGACGGCGACGGCCGACTCCTCAGCTCCGTCAGCGCGCCGTGGCTGGTCGCGCAGATGCTGGAGTACCTGCGACCCCAGCCGGGCAACTCGGTGATGGAGATCGGCTCCGGCGGCTACAACGCCGCGCTACTCCACCAGCTGGTCGGCGACGCGGGCGCGGTGACCAGCGTCGATATCGACCCGGCGGTGACCGAGCGCGCCCGCCGCTGCCTGCGAGCGGCTGGCCTGGAGGATGCCGTCCGCATCGTCACCGGCGATGGCGCGCACGGCGTCCCCGACGCGGCCCCGTACGACCGGATCGAGGTCACTGTGCAGGCGGCCGCGATCGAGCAGACCTGGCTCGACCAACTCGCCCCCGACGGCGTGCTCGTCGTCCCGCTGCGTGTGCGCGGCCTCGGCCGCCTCGTTGCTCTCACCTCGGACGGGCGGGGGCACTGGACCGGCGGCGGTTGGCTACCGTGCGGCTTCGTGGCGATGCGGGGGGAGGCGGCGAGCTCCACCCAGATGCATGCGCTGACCCCCGGTACCCGGGTACGGGTCGACGGTACCCAGCCGCTCGACACCGAGTCCCTGACGAAGGTCCTCGACAGCGCCGGCAGCCCGCACTGGTCCGGCGTCGAGGTGGGGGCGAGCGAGGGCACCAGGCCCGTCATCGACCTGTGGTTCGCCACCGTCCTCGACACCTACGGCACCCTGCTGACGAACCCGGGGGAGTCCGCCCTGCGGGCGCTGTCCGGCGGCACCCCGCTCACCTGGAACACCGACTCCACCACCGCGGCTTACGTGACGATGCGTCCGGTTGAGGGGCAGAGCGGCCGATACGAGTACGGAGTCGTCCTCCACGGCGAGGACCACACCTTGGCCGAGACGCTGGTGGAGAGCTTGCGGGAGTGGGACCGGGACCACCGGGGACGTCCCGGCCCCGTCCTCCACGTCTACGCCGAGGGCACCGATCCCGCCACCATGGCCCCCGGCCGAGCGCTGAACCGGCCCGGCGCGCCGCTGGTCCTCACCTGGCCGAAGGACTGACGGCCACCCAAACTCCCGGACCCGCGCGGTCCGGGCGCACCATCCCCAAACGGACGATGGAAGGAGGACGCACCATGACCACCGCACTGCTGGACGCCTTCGCGCTCGACGCGGTGAACACGCCGCTGACCGGTGTGCGTGAGAACTACGCGGACACCGAGGGCGATACCACCGGTGATGGCTGCGGGGAATCGCCCCCGGCCGGGCCGACCAGTGGCTGCCTGATCCCGGGCCAGCTGTAGTAGCGCACGGGTGGGCGGCACCGGCGGCACCGGTGCCGCCTACCCGGCCGTTCGACCAGGGGGAACCGTCCGTGCGTAGCCGTCTCGTACCCGACCCGGTGGCACTCGCCCGCCTCCCGCTCCTGGCGGCAGACAGCCCGAAGGCTGGCGGACTGATCACCGAGGGGTTGTTCCTCGCCTCCCGTGACCTCGACGGCGCCGCTGGCGGCGCGCTCGCGCGGGCTGCCTACGAGCTGCGCGCCCGCACCCGCACCACCCCCAACGGTGTCTGGGCCGCCGCCGCTACTGCGCACCTGGTGCCTGGGGAACCGGTCCTGCTGCTGGGGGAACAGCACCGCTGTGCCACGCTCCCCAACCCGGCCTGGCTCGCGGCCGTCGCCGACCGCGCCCTTGAGCTGGCGGACGGGCTCGACCACCTCCGTCTCTTCGCCAACCCGACCGCGCTGCAGCGCGGCGCGGTGCTGGAGGTCGAGCACCCGGGGCCGGACGGCTCGGCGCAGCTGGGCACGGCTCGGGTGACCGAGGTATCCAGCTGGCTCATGCGCGAGTGCAGCCGGGCCGGCGGGGCCCCGGCCTCGCGGGTCATCCGCGCGATGCTCAAGCACTGGCCCGGCGCCGACACCGCCGCTGTCCAGGCCGCGATCACCTCGCTGGTCCGCACCGGCCTGCTCCTGACCGATCTCCTGCCTGCTGACCTCTCCCGCGACCCGCTCGGCCACCTCGCCACAAGGCTGCCCCCGACTGCCGGCCTGCGCGAAGCCGTCCTCGACCTGCGCGCGTTGCTCGCCGGTGCGGACCGGCACCGGCCCGGTACGCCCGAGCGCCTGCCTCTTCTGCGCGCCGCCCGCTGCGCGGCCGACGCGATCCACGCCACCGCCCGCCCGCTGACCTGCGACACCATCGGCGAGGCCGAACTCCGTCTCCCGACCACGGTGGGGAGGGAGACTGCGCGGACGGTCAACGTGCTCTGGCGCATCGGCCACCGCACGGCGCCGCTGCTCGCCTGGACAGCGAGGTTCCGGGACGTGTACGGGCCGCACCGCCTCGTCCCACTCCTCGATGCCGTCGACCCAGCCACCGGGATCGGCCCGCCCGGACCGGAAGACGCGATCGGCGCCCGCTCCGACCTGGACGACCGGCGCGCCCATCTCCTCCTCGCGCTGCTCACCACGGCGATAGCGCACGGCGATCACGAGGTGGAGCTGACCGAGGAGATGGTGGACGCGCTCGCCCACGACAGCGACGCGCGGCCGCCGCGCACGGCCGAGGCGCACGTCCGTGTCCGAGAAGACAAGGGCGGCCACCTCACCCTGGTCATCGGCACCCACGCGGCGCAGGACGCCGGGTCTGCCGCTGGACGCCTCGCCCGCTACCTGCCTGACCTCTCCCCCGAGCAGCAGGCCGGCGCTGACCCAGTGCTGGCGGAGATCGTCTGCCGCCCCCTCACCGCCAGCACCGGGGCCCTGGCGGTGGAGAGTGGTGGGACGGCGTACCGCATCCCGGTGGGCCTGCCCCTCACCGACTCCCGGGACCTCGACCCCCGAACCTTGCTCATCACCACCACCGCGGCCGGGCATCTCGCTCTCTACTCCCGCCAACTCGGCTGTCTGGTCCGGCCGGTGCTGCTCAGCAGGATCACCCGCGCGCTCCTGCCTCCGGCCGCCCAGCTCCTCCACCTGATCGGGCACGCGGACGAGAGGCCCTGGCACCCCTGGTCCTGGGGCCCCGCCGCCCTCGCGCCCTACACCCCGCGCGTCACCTACCGCTCCACGGTCCTCGCCCCGCAGCGCTGGCTCCTTCCCCCGGGCCTGGCCGCGCTGGTCGAGCACCGCGACCGCTGGCACGCCCACCTGGACGACTGGCTGGCCCGCCCCACCCTGCCCATACCGCAGCAGGTAGTGATCGAGGAGAGCGACCGGCACCTGCCCATCGACCTGCGCGACGCGGACCACCGCGAGCTGCTGCGGCGCAGTGTCCGCCGCGGATGCCGCACCGTCAGCGAGGTGCTGCCGGGGCAACCGCCAGTGCACGGTCCGGACGGCCGCCATCACCTCGAACTCGTCGTCACCCTGCGCCAGCAGCACCAAGCCGCGCGGTCAGTGCCGCTTGACCCCCGCGCCGCCGCCCGGCCCCGGAACACCGACGCCTATCTGCCCGGCAGCGCCTGGCTCTCTCTCGCCCTGCCCGTCCCCGTCCGGCACCAGGACGCCGTCCTCGCCCAACTCCCTGAGCACCCGGGCTCGCTGTTCTACTGGCTGCGGTACACCACCCCCGACCTCGGCCCCCACCTGCGCCTGCGCTATCACGGCGCCCCTGAGATGCTGGCCTCTGTGCAGCAGGAAGCCGCCGACCTCGCCGAGCGGCTGGCCGAACAGCACCTGACCAATGGCCGCCTCACCGTCGCGCCGTACGAGCGCGAGACCCAGCGCTACGGCGGGCCCGACGCGATCGGCGCGGCCGAAGCGGTGTTCGCCGCCGACTCCGCCCTCGTCCTCGCCGCCCTCCCCGCCCACGGCGACGACCAGCGGCTCATCCTCGCCGCCCACACCGCCGCCGCCATCGCACGCACCCTCAGCACTCCCACCGCCGCCCGACCCCGCCCCCTCCCGGCCGGCCTGCGCCGCCACCGCGAGGCCCTGCGGGTCGGGTGCCGGACGGCCACCATCCCCGGTGCCCTCACCGGGCCGTGGAAGTCCCTGATGGATGCCTTGACCGCCTACCGGCCCCTCGTCGCCGACGAGGTGGCGCGACTGTGCGCCTCCGACGTCATCCACATGCACTGCAACCGCCTCCTCGGCACCGACCGCATCCACGAGCACCTGGCCCGCTCCCTCGCCGCCGACCTTCTTCGTCATGCCTGACCCCCTCCTGCTGGTCGAGGAGACTGTGGCCGCCGTCTTCGACCCCGAGGACGCGGCCGCCGGGCTGAACCCCGGCGCCGCCGCAACCCTCGCGGACGGCCTGCCCGGCACCGCACTCCTCCTCGCTGTCCTGGCCGACGGCGACACCGCGCTGATTGACGCCGCCGAGCGGCACTGGACCGCTGCCGCCCGAGCCGTCGCGAACTCCCGACCGGACGGCATCTACTCCGGCCCCGGCGCCCTGGCCGCCTCCCTCATCTACGGCAGCGCCTACCTGCCCGACGCCAGGCGGCAGCACGAAGCCCTGGGCCGCGCCGCCGCCTGGCTCTCCGCCCGCGCCCAGGGCCTGGCCGAACATCAGGCCAAGCGGCTGCTCGCGGGCCGAGCCGGAACCGTGTGGGGCGTCTACGACATCATCAAGGGCCTGGCCGGGATCGGCCGCACGCTCCTCGCCGCCGTACAGCTCGGCCTCCCAGAGGCCGGGCCGGGGCTGTCCGCCGCTCTCACCACCCTCACCAACCTGATCACCACCACCGACGACGCGGGCCGACCCGGCTGGTGGGTCCGGGCGGAAGACCATGCGCTGTCCGTCCCCGGCGCTCTTCCACCCTCCGGTACCGCTAGCACCGGAACAGCGCACGGTATCGCCGGACCCCTCACCCTGCTCGCCCTCGCGCACCAGGCCGGCAACTCCGTCCCCGACCAGGAGAAGGCCATCGCCACCGCAGCTCACTGGCTTCTCAACTGGGCTGTTCCTGGCCCGTCCTGGGCCCCGTACGTCAGCGGCGACGACCTCGCACACCCACCGGACACCAAGCGTCTGGCCGCCACTCCGGGCCGCCGCGACGCCTGGTGCTACGGCACCCCCGGCATGTCAGTTGCCCTCCACCACGCCGGCCGTGCCCTCATGGAGCCCACTCTCCTCGCCCTGGCTCACCGAGCCCTCGACAGCCTCGCCCGCCGTCCGCCGTCCAGCTGGGACACGAGCGGTCCGGGGCTCTGCCACGGCAGCGCGGGAGTACTCCAGGTGGCCATCCGGCTCGGCCACTTGCCTCTCGCCGCAGCAGCAGCCGAACACACGATCGCCTCCACGAACTGGAGCGGTCCGGCGATCGGCTTTCTCACCGGCCGCACCGGCACGGCCCTCGCCCTGGCCACCCACCACCGCGCCCTCGACGGTGCCCGGCAATTGCACTGGGACGGGCTGCTACTGCTGACCTGACCCGCTCGTCCCCAACTCTGGGGACGTAGGCGCATGACGCCATGATTGTCGGCGTTCCTACGGCAGCGGTGCAGCCAACGGAGTTTCCGGAACCTCGTACGAGTTCGGATCTTCCGCACTCGCGTACCTGGTGTACGGGGATTCGGGCTGCGGCAGCGGGGCTGCTGCTTCCGCCGGGTCGGCCGGCTGTCGGCTGTGGTCGGCCCGCAGGGTCAGTTCGGCCCGGAGACCGGTTGCTCGGCCGTCGGCGGTCTGCGCTGTACGGCGAGCCCTCATGGCCTCGGTGCGGAGAGACTTGGCCGCTTCGGTGTCCTTGTCCTGGGCACGCCGCAGCAGGGCGGCCTTCTTCTCCTTCGGCAGGCCGGCTTCGGCGAGTACCGCTTCGTGCTCATCAGCGGGACCGGCCTGGTGGGCGACTTCGCGGAGCTGCTCGTTCGCGCTCTCCAGTTCCTGCTCAGTCGTGTGGAGGGTCCGGACGAGGCCCTCGCGCTCGGCCTCGACGGCGGTCCGCTGGTCTCCGCGCAGTACGGGGCGACCGAACCTTCCGGTGGCTGCCAACTGCTGCTCGATCCCGCTGATTCGGTCCTGGGTACCGTGCAGCCGGGCCGTATGCTCGGCGATGGTCGCTTTCAGGGCGCGCACGTCGCGGATCGCTTCGGCGCGTTCGGAAACGTCCTGGTGCCGGCGGTTGAGCGCGAGCACGTTGGGGCCGGTTCCAGCCGCCGCATTCTGCTCGGCGCGGTCCGCGGCGGCCTCGGCCTTGTCGGCAGCCGTGCTCGTGGCGCGTGCCGCTGCGGCGGCCTTGCGTGCGGCGTCGCGCAGGGCCTGGCTGGAGAGGTTGGCGTACGGGCGGGCGAAAGCCGCAGGCCGGGGCTCCGAGGTTGCGGCGGGCACCGCCGTTCGGTCGACGGTGCCGGTGGTGCGGCGCGGTTCGGGCTTCGGCGCGGCCTCGATGTCGTCCGGTTCGACGGTCTCTCCGGTGCCGGGGGCGCGCGGGATCGGTAGGTCGGGGACGATGTGCCGGACATGGGCGGGGACGGCGGCCGTGGGGAGTTCGGTGAGGATCATTCGTTCCTCGGTGCCGGTCTCGACTTCGCGGATGAGGCCCGCGACGGCTCGGTCAAGCTGTTCCTGGTCGGTGAGCGCGGCGCCGTTGCGGGCGCGGTCGGCGTCGGTCTCATAGACGGACAGCGGCAGGAAGAGGTGGGTCTCCTTCTTGTCGCGGCTCATCATCGTGTAGAGCGCGTTGGCTTGCGCGCCAGGACCGTAGACAAGGGCTTCCTCGACGCTGAGGCCCTGGCTCTTGTGGCCGGTGATGGCGTATCCGAGGGTGAGTCCGCCGCGTGCGATGTAGTCGGCGTCGACCCATTCGGCGACGTCGCGGTGGCCGCCGTCCTCGGTCTTCGTGCGCCACTCGACCAGGACCCGGCGGTCCTCGTCCACCGCGATCACCAGTCCGCGGAAGCCGTTCAGCACGTCTTCGCTCTCGCCCCTGGTCCGCTTGCTGCGGTAGTCGTTGGCGCGGAGGAGCACCTGGTCTCCGACGGACAGCGCCAGTTCGCCGCCGCCGGCCAGGGCGAAGAGGTGGTCGGGCCCGGTGAGGGCGCCGCTGGCCCTGCGGATCGCGCGGGCACCGAGGTTGAGTTCGTCGACGACCTCGTTGGTAGAGGCGAGCATGAGAAGCTGCTGCACGGCGGTGTGGTCGTCGGTGTGCGCGGCGCGCTTGTCCGCCCAGACGGTCAGCATCGCGGCGAGGGTCTCGTCCTTGTCCGCGAGGGCGTGGACACGGCCGGTTCCGGCGAAGGTTCGGAGCGCGTCCGTGCGGTTGTCGTCGCGCCACAGGGCGAGCGCCCGGCGTTCGATCGTGTCCCGCTGCCGGAAGTTCTCCGTGAGGCTGAGCCCGCCCACGATCTTGTGGATGGCGGCGAAGGACCCGCCGATGCCCGGCGAGTGCAGTTGCTTGGGGTCACCAACGGCGACGATCTTCGTGCCGGTCTTCGCTGCGTGGGCCAGTAGCTCGGCGATGTCGCGGTCATCGCACATCGCGGCCTCGTCCACGACCAAGACGTCAACGCCGTTGAGGCCGGGGCCTCCGGTGCGGATACCGGTGAGCCAGGACGCGAGAGTGCGGCTGGTGATGCCCGCTTCGGCCTTGAGGTTCGCGCAGGCGACGGCGGCCGTGCTGGCACCGGCGATGACGAATCCGTTGGCCTCCCACGCGACCCTCGCGGTGTTCATGATCGTGGTCTTGCCCGCTCCTGCGATGCCTTCGACGCCGTCGATGCCGTGGCCGGCGGTCAGCAGCCGTTCGAGGACGGCGCGCTGTTCGGCGGAGAACTGGAACTCGCCGCCGTGCTGGGCTTCCACGGCGGACAGGGTCATGGCGACGGTGTCGCCGGTGACGACGGCGGCCTGCTCGTTCAGGCGGTTGGTGGTCTCGCTGGCGATGAGCGATTCGGCAGCGACCACGTCGGCTGTGGTGTAGCGGTCGGCGTGAGCGAAGTGCTGGGGGCCCTTGGGGTTCAGCTTGACCGCGTATCCGGCGTGCCGCAGCACGGAGTTGGTGAGCTGTTCGGCTTCGTCGGCGTCCGCGACGCCGTACGGGAGAGCGTCCAGGACGGCGGAGATGGCGGCGGCGTGACTGAACTCCTTGGAGTGGCTGGTCAGCCCGGTCTTCGGGTCGAAGACCTGGGCGCACAGCTCGTCCAGGCCCGGGTTCTGGCCGGTCCGGGCTTGCTCGATGGCGCTGGCCGCGATGGCGTCGGGGTCGTCGCCCGCAGCCCGGCCTTCGGCCTGCCAGTAGGCGCGCAGGACATCGTCCTCGACGCCGGCGGCCTCGCCGTTCTTCGCGGCCTTGGAAGCGGTAGAGGCTGCGGTGCGCTCGCGGGTGGTGGCGCTGCCGTAGTCGATGCCCAGCTTGGTCAGCAGGTCGCGCACCTGGCTGTCGCGCTTGCTGAACAGGCGGATCGTGGCCTCGGGGATCGCGGCGATCTCCCACGCGCCGGTGCGCTCTTCGCGGCGGAAGGTGATGCCGAAGGTGTCGGTGAGCTCCCTGCGGATGCGGGCGTTCATGAGGGACTGGGTGGCACGCGCGTGGCGGTTGAGGTCACGGCCTCCAGCGGCCACGGTCGACCACTGGCCGTCAACTCCCTTGGCCATGTTGGCGAGCGTGAAGTGGAGGTGGAAGTGGGGGTCGCCGAACGGGGCGCCGTCGACGGGCCGGGCGGCGCGGTGCACCATCATCCAGCCGGAAAAGCCGCTGGTCTTCACGGTCGCTGCCTGGGCGCCGTCGCCGTTGCGACCGCGCATGCCGTAGGCGGTCCACCGCTCCAGCGCGCTGATGGACTCGCGGCCGGCGGTGGTGTAGATGTCTTCGACCTGGGCGGCGATCTCCTCGGGCGCGTAGGCGAGCAGCACGGACTTGGACTTCGCAAGGTCGAGCGTGACGTCAGCTCCGCGGTTGCCGATCTGCACCCGTCCTTCGAGGAGGGCGGCCTTGATCTCCTCGGCGTCCCAGACGCTCTCGGGGGCGAGTCCTGCGGCCTTGGCCATGGCGACGGCTTCGCGGACGTCCATGGGTAGGTCACGGAGGCGGCGTTCGCCTTCGCGTGCGGTCTGGGCGTACCGGCGCTTCATGGACGAGGCGGTGAACAGGTCGGCGGGCTGCTGGCTGGTCTCGGCAGCGCGGGCTTCGACGGCGCTCAGGAGTGCGCGGGCATCGAGGCGTCCGCCCGCCTCGGCGGCGACGGCCTTCTGCAACGCGGCTTCGCCGTACAGGGCGACGGCGTCGACTCCGACGGCGTCGGCGAGCTTGAGCAGGGTGGAGGCCGGGATGCGGTGCGATTCGCCGAAGCGCTGGAGCTGGTTCTCCATCCGGCGGAAGGCGTCCTTCTTCCGCTTCGAGTCCAGCAGGCTCGCGGGGCTCACACTGCGCTCGGCGGCAGCGCGGCGGATCGCGCGGACCAGCGGGGCGGCGGGCAGCTTCGCGGCCGGGGCGATGGCGACCATGGGTTCCACGAGGGTCTGGCCGGTACGGGGGTCTTCGCCTCGCATGAGGCGCCGGGCGGCCTGGAAGTGCTGGGCGGCGAGGATGCTGCCGGGGGTGATGCCGAACTCGGTGAGGCCGCTGCCGATCCACACGAGGGGGCGTTCGCTGGCATCGAGGTGGTAGTCCACCTGTCCATCTGCGGCAGGTTGGGGAAGGGTCTGGTCACCGTACAGGTCGCGGGCGTTGAGGCCGGCTGCGGCGGCGACCTCGACGGCGTCGAACCCGGTGAACCGCGCGTTCTTGGCGTTCCGGAGTTGGGTTCGGGCCCGGAAGTACGCCTTCTTGGCCTCGGTGGGGCCGAGGAGGGCGGCGACGGTGGTCCCGGCTTCTTCTGCCCTGGCCTCGATCGCGGCGACGAGAGGGGCGGCGTCGACCAGGACCGTCTTTCCGCATCCGTGGCCGCCGGTGAGGCGGTACTCAACCTGCTCGTCGCTCGGGCCGATCATGGTCACCCACGCCATCGGCCCGCTCACCCCCCGCGCTCTTCCGGTCAGATCCGGTCGTCTTTGAGGATTGTATCGTCACGAAGTGACGATACCTTGGTCCTCTAAATTCAAGATCATGATCAGCTGAGGGTGCCTCGGGCTTTCCAAACGGGCTGGTCGATGCTGTGGATCAGGCTCGGTCGAGCCTGATGTCCTGGGGGACTGTTACCTCGGGAGCAAGTCCGTGGGGTGGGAACTCCGTGCTCAGCAGGGTGGTGCGTATGGAGGTCGCTGCGGCTCCGGAGGTCGGCGTGCGGTGCGGGTCCTGGTGCGGTGGACCGCTCGCGGCCGGTCGAGGCTGGCGGACTCGCCGGGCGTCCGCGACCGTACCGATCAGCGTCGGCTCTTCCCCGCGCCGCCGGGCCGCGCGAAGGGCTGGCCAGGTGTCCGGCTCCCCGGGCCGGACGCGACCGGCAGGGGTCCACCGTCCTGCCGTTACTTGGTGATACAGGAAGGTCCCCGCTCCAGGAGCTGGAGCGGGGACCTTCTGAGGCCACCGGGCGGTCTCTCGGCAAGGGGGCTAGGTGTTCAGGGGCCATTCGCCGAACGGCACGGGCGCCTGGCCGTGGGCATCGCGCACGGCTTCGTCCGTCCCGCACGTGGTGCAGATGAGGACTTCCCGGTCGGCGGTCAGCCGAGAACGGGCAGGCCGGTCACCGAGCGGGCCTGCGCAGCGTGGACAGCGGCTGTCGGGCAACGGTTACTCCTCGGGGTGCTCGCGGGCGGACTTGAGGATGTTGTTCCAGGTCGGGCGGGAGTAGGTCTTCTCCGTCTGCTGCTGGAGTTCGGGGATCAGGTCGGCGTTCGTCACCTGCGGGTTGGCGGCGATGGCCTGCCGGGCGAGGGTGAGCCGTTCGTCGCCCTGGTAGGGGTAGGCCACCCTGGCGCGGGGGCCCGACGGGCGTCCGCCGGCGTGGCCGCGGCCCTTGCGGTCGGCGAGGTATTGCCACAGCCGCCAGCGCTTCCACTTCGGGCGCCTCCGGGTCGGCAGCTCGTCCCAGTCGTCCGGGTCGGGCCAGCCCTCGGGCGGGTTCTTGACGTAGTGCGAGACGGTAGCGGAGTCGGCGAACCCGCAGATCTTCGCCGCTTCGGCCGGGCCCACCATCTCCTCCGGGTCCCCGTCGAGCTTCGGCGGGTTCGTGGTGTTCATGGCTGCCCGCTGGCGCTGGAGTTCGTGGTGCCACCTCGCCCAGACGTCGCCGTCCCAGTGCATGACGCCGTCGATGAGCTCCGCGGGCGGGTGCCCGTTGTTCTCCCGGTCAGTCCAGAGGTTCTGGAGCGTAGGTTCGCTGATGTTGTGGACCTTGCGCAGGTCCGCTCGTGAGTAGAGCGTGCGGCCGGTCTTGCTGGGCACGGTCGTCTCCCATTCGGGATAGTGGCGGCTGGGGGTGGGTCACTGGAGTTCGTCCGGGTCCGGGGCCGGCGTCCACGTGCGGCTCCCGGTGGGTTCGAGCCGGGTGAGGGCGGCAATCTCGTCCAGGGGGACGGCGGCGGCCCAGTCGTCGCGGGCTGGGTGGTCGGCGGGGAGGTTGAGCACGAGGTGCCGGCCGGTCCGGGGGAAGTCCTCGACTATGACGAATCTGGCGGTGCTGTCGGCACCGATGCTGTTACCGCTCTTGAGCTGGGCGGTGTCGCCGGGCTGGGGACAGTCGGCGTGTCGATCCCATAGCATGGTGGAGTTCTTTCTGGTGAGAGAACACCGGACGGCCAGCACCGTGTTGCCCATGTGTGCTGGCCGTCCTTTGTTGTCTGGTGGTGCGGGTGCCGGTTCGGCACCCGCCGGGGCGGAGGTTGCCCGCTCCGCTGTCGGCGGAGTAATTGAACCATCTTTGATCCGGGGCGGCGGGGCCCTGGCCAGGTGGGCAACGGTCATCAGAACAGGGCTTCCTGGTCGGCTGGGCGGTTGCTCGGGTTGGCGGGCGGCCGGGCGACGCGGAGTTCGTAGCGGGGGCGTCCACGGTGCGGGGGTGCGTGGGCTTCGCGGCGGCGGCTCCAGGCCACCAGCGGGGCGCCCCGGTCCAGCCACCCCGGCGGGTAGCGGGAGGTCAGCTGTGCCCAGCGCCTCCGGTCGCGCGGGAGTGCCCACCGGTCTTCAACGGTGGTGAGGGGCGGCAGTTCGCGCCAGCCGGGGAAGGCGTGGTCGTGGGCGTCCTCCACGGACTCGTTGTCGCCATCGCCGTACCCGGCGCCTCGGTGGACGGGGCCCTCCCAGCCGCAAGCCAGGCACCCGCCACGGAACTCCTCTTCTTCCCTGCGGCCGGTTCGCCGGCTGCGGGTCAGCAGGGTCGGGGCGTGGTGCTCAGGCGGGTCGAGTTCGTGTCCGAGGTCGCTGTACTCGCCGCCGGGGTGGCCATGGCGGATGTGCCACGTTTGCGGTGCACCGTCGGTGGGGTCGGGGGTCCGCCCGTTGCGCACCCGCCAGTAGTTCGTCTGCTGGGCTCGGGCGCCGGTCGGCCTGGCGGTGGTCGGGGTCACGGCCGGTCGCCCGCCTCGGCGGTGAGCACGTCGCGTAGGGGGTCGGCGAGTGCGGCCTGTTCTGCCGGGGAGTCCTGGAAGCGCGGGCCGTAGGCGCGGCGGATCGCGCGGCGGGCGTCCTGGTGGCGGTCGTGGCCGGGGTCGTACGGGGAGCGGTCGAGTACCTCGTAGCCGTGCCGGGTGAGCACATCGGCGATGATCGCGCGGACCTGTACGGGGTCGAGGGTGTGAAGGTCGGTCTCGACGGGGGCCGCGAGGAGTATGCGGATCAGCTCGGTCGCGCTGAGCCGGGGTTGGAGGGGCACGCCGATCCGGTGGACGCCGTCCTTGCTCGGGGTGGCGGCTCCCCGTCGGCTGGGGACGCCGGTGGTGCTGCGGAGTGTGGTCGTCTGGTCCATCGCGCTGGCTCTCGGAGTGTCGGGGTGGCGGGCAGGGCCGGTCAGAACAGGGCGTGGTCGGCGCGGGCGGCGGCGGCGCGGAAGGCGCGGGCGGCATCGGCGGCGGTGCGGCCGGGCTCGGCGCTCCACCGGTCGATGACATCGCGGTGCCGGTCCTTCGCGGCGGTGGGGTCGTCGGCGTCGGCGGCGGGGTGGCCGGTCAGGGTCCCGGCGAGCAGGGCGAACGCCTCGTCAAGGGCGTGGTTGATGCGGTCCCAGTCGTAGGTGCGGCCGGCGCTTCCGCGCGCGCGGCCGGCGGCGACTTCGAGCGCGCCGCGGGGCCAGCACGGCAGGGTGGCGGTGCGGCCGGGGCCGTCGAACAGGCGCGGCCCGTGGTGGATGCCGACGTGTTCGATGTGGTGGGCGGCCCATTCGAGGATGGCGGCCGGGGTGTCGGCGATGACGAGGCTTTCGGGGCTGTAGCGGGTCTGCATGGTGGGTGGTGTCCGTTCGGTGGTGCCGGGGGCGGCGGTGCGCCGCCCCCGGCGGGTCGGCCTGCTACTGCTGGTAGGCGGGGATCAGTTCGCGGACGCGGTCCGGGCCGACGCATCCGCCCTCGTGGCGGTGGAGGCTCGGCAATCCGCCGTTGCGCCCGCGCAAGTGCGACCAGAACTTGGGGCCGACCCACCCGCACAGCTCACAGAGCAGGACCCAGTGGTTGTCGCTGCCGGGGAATCCGGTGAGGACCGGGCGCCAGCGGAGGACGGCGAGTCCGGCGAACGCGGTCTCGGCGCTCTTGGTGTTGCGGTCGTTGACGGGCATCCGCGGGTGCAGCAGCGGTACGGGGCCGGTCAGCGACTGGAGCACTTCGGCGCGGATCTGGTCCAGCGGGATGGCGGTGATCTCTCCGGCGGCGTACTTCTCGGCGAGGCGGGCGGCGGCCATCTCGACGCCGGGAACACCCTTGTCCGGGCGGCCGAGATTGGTCTCCCCCTCGCTGGTCTCGACCCACCAGTCACGGCTCCACCGGTGGGCGCGGCCGATCACCTGGTCCTGACCGATGACCACGGGGTAGCGACCTGCGGAGTCCGGGGCTCCGATGCGGTAGGGCATGGCGGCCTGGAGGGTGCCCGGTTCCGTGGTTTCGCGGACGGCCGTGTGGTGGTCGGGCTGACCGGGGACCGGGGCATGCTGGTCGTCCGGCTCGGTGGCGGGGAAGGTGGGGGCGACGGGTCGTTCGAGAAGCTGGATGCTCATGGTGGTGCCCTGTTCTGGTGACGGAGGGGCCCGCCCCGGGGCGCTCGGCCGCCGGGGCGGGTCGGCGGTCGTTACGCGGCGGCGGCCGGGGCCTGCGGGGCGGCAGTCCATGTACGGCGCGGGGTGATGCCCAGGTCCGAGAGGACCGGGTCGAGGCTCCCGTTGTCCGGTACCCATTCCCAGTCGGCGCCTTCGGTGCCGGGGCGGTCGGTCCAGGTGAGCATGTACGAGCGGCCGGAGGTGCGAGGGTCGCCGCACACGGCCTGTGCCTCGTGGCGGGTCATCGCCCACAGGGCGCGCTTGCGGGAGCGGTGGGAGTTCTTCGAGGCGATGAGCACCAGCGCCATGCCCTCCGGCCAGTTCGCTCCTGCGGCGGGGGCCGATGCGGGAGTCGGCTTCCCGTCGGGAGTGTGGTGGCAGTGACCGCAGCGGCGTATGTCCGCGCGCCACTGGCTGGAGTAGCACATGGGGCACGTCTCGGCCGCCGGTAGCGGCTCCTCGACCAACGGGGAGTGCTCGGCCTCCCCCTGGTGCTCGGCGGCCTTAGGCGGCTGCTGCATCTCGTCGGCGCTCTTGCGCCCGGAGATGTCGTCGTAGGGGGCGGTGGAGGTCCACCCGTCGTAGCCGTCGTCGGTGGCGCGGACGACCGTCTTGCCGGTGCCGTTGAAGATGTGGCGGATGGTCACGGACTTGGGGTTGACGCGCAGGATCTCGTACCAGGTGCCTCGGTGGAGGGCGAAGTCACCGCGCTTGAAGTCGGCGCGCGTCCAGACCTTGAAGCCCTTGGCTTCGGCGTCCTTGATGACCTGTTCCCAGTGCGCGATTTCCTCGGTCAGCTCCTCGTGCTCGATGGTCAGTTCCGGGTTGGCGGGGTTGCGGGTGTACCCCTTGGCTGACTCGCCGCGCTGCCACTTCACGACGGCGCCGAGGTCGGCCCGCAGCCTGTCCAGGCGCCGGAGGGTGGTGCCGGGGTTGGTGCGGAACTGCTCGTAGCTGGCAGCGGCCTTCTGGCGGTCGGCCCAGTGCTGGGCGCGGTCGCCTTCGCTGATGCTCTTGCGCATCGAGGTGTCCATCCGTGCCCTGTCGCGGCGGGCGCGGCCCTCGCTGTGGTGGCCGACAAGGATGGGCTGGCCGAATTCGAACCGCTCGGATATGTCGTGGGCGGACTTCCACGCGGCCTGGGAGTTGCGGGCGGCGTTGTCGGCGTACCCCTCGAAGCGGTCGGCGCGGGCCTCGGCCCGGTCTTCCCGGCCCTGTTCGGCCTCGGCGAAGGTGCGGCGGTCGGCGTTGTCGATCGTCAAGGTGGCGTCGAGGCCGGCGTCCCGCAGCCGCTGGGCGAGAAGTTCGAGGGAGGGGGTGTAGGTGGCGTGGTCGCGGCTGTGCGGGAGGTACCAGCAGTCGAGGTTGCGGCTCCAGCGGAAGGGCTGGCGCTGGGTGCGGCCGTACTCGCGGAGTTTGAGGATGTCGGCTGAGCCGTCGCCCCGGCTGGTGCCGTCGATCAGGGTTCCTTCTCGGCGGGTGTGGGTGATCTGGATGGTCATCGAACTGGTCTTTTCTGGTGAGAGTCTTTTGGCCGCCCGGAGGGCGGGCGGGGTGCTGGAAGCGGTGAGCACCACCGGGGGCGGGCCGTGAGGGACGAGCGGTCCGCCGCCGTCGCGCCCTGCGCGACGGCAAGGGCTGTCGCGCCCCCGCGGGGCGCGTCCTTCGCGGTCCGGTGCCCGCCGTCGGTCGGCGGAGCCGCTAGGCGGAGTCGGCCGGCGGCGGTGAACGCACCGGACCGTGCTGCTGCCGCCCCGAAGGGGTGTCTGCTCGGGTGTGGGGGCCCGCTGGTCCGGAGGTGTTGCCCTCCCCCGGACCGGCGGGGCCTTGGGTCAGTTTCGGCGGGTGGCCGGGGCGGCTTCGATCCGCTCGCGGACCGCGCGATTCACGGCGGCGGTGAGGTCGTTCCCCTGGTTGTAGGGGAACCGGCCGAGCGGCAGGCTGGTGGCGATGTCGCAGAACCTGCCCGTGTCCATGGTGGTCAGCGTGTCGTCAAGCGGCGTCAGCTCGTGGGGGAACATCGCCTGGACGCTGTCCCCGGGGATAGGTGCGCCGATGGTGAAGTACCAGACGACGACCATTTCGGCCGTGTCAGCGAACTCCGGGCCCCCGAACGGGCCGACGACGATGGCCGGGCGGGGGTCGAGCTGGTGGCTCCGGAACCAGGGTCCGGCGTTCACCAGGGTGGCTGCGGGGAAGTCCTGGACGGTGGGGGCCTGGTCGGTGGTGAGCATGTCGTGTCCTGTCTGGTGAGAGGTTCCGCCGGGGCCGGTCGGCCCCGGCGGGGGGTGTCGGTCGGGGTGTTGCCCTCCCCTTCCGACATCACTAATTAAACCATGTTTCTAGTTCTGGGTCAACCGGTGGCAACGAGTTCGCGGCGGCGCTCGGCGGCGGCGGTGACGGCCTGCGCGATGGCGCGGCCGGTCTCGATGACGCGGACGGCGGACTCGTGCACGGGGGGCTTCTTGTCCTGGGTGATGATGC
>NZ_JARZAE010000002.1 GCF_029892095.1 Kitasatospora sp. MAP12-44 | reverse complement strand
CCGGCTACGCCGGGTAACCACGGGCCTTCGGCCCGGGTTGCTTGCGCCTTCGGCGCTGCGCGGCGCCTTCGGCGCCGGTACTGCCCCGGCCTTTGGCCGGGGGCCCTCGGCTTCGCCGAGGGCTGGCCCGCGCGGTGCGCGGGCAGCGGGCCGGCTGCGCCGGCCGGATCGGGCTGCGCCCGATCGGGAGGGGTTGCGGGCGCTGCGCGGGCTTGGGTGGTGGGGGGTCAACTCCGCGCTTCGCTGCGGAGTTGGGTGGGTGTCAGGGTGGGGCCTTCGGCCCTTGGTGGGGTGGGGGTGGGTGCCGGGCTTCGCCCGGGCTGGCTGGGGTGGTGGGTGGGGGCGCTTCGCGCCTTGGGGGGTGGTTGGGTGATGGGTGGTCATGGGGTGGGGTCACTCGTTGGGGTGGTGGAGGGGTGGGCTTCGCCCGTTCTCGTGCATCAAAGACAGAAGCCCGCTAGGCTCTGGGCTCATGGCAAGGCTCCGAGGCACCTCGAAAAAGGCCCGGATCGACCGCCATTGTTGGCCTATTTTCGGGCGGGAGAAGTAAAGGGAATGCGGGATAGAAAGGCGGAAGATTGATGGCGGTGAATTCCGTGAGGCCAGCCATCGCCTACCGGTTCCGGCTGGTGGAGCAGCGGAGCCGGCTCTTGGGCGGCGGTGGTCAGCCGGTGAACGGATCCGGCGGGGGCGGGGTCCGGAGGAGCCCCCGCCGGGGCTTCCGCGCGGCTGGAAGCCCAGCACGTCGGGCGGAAGGGCAGTCCAGCCGCCGTTCGGCCAGACGCAGCGAAGCGGGCGCGGCACTGCCGGATCGGCCGCAGGCCGATGCCGCCCGGTGCGGCCGGCACCCGCGAACAGAGCGGTTCGCCGTGGCCGGGGCGTGGTGGCTGAGCCTCGCGCGTGCGCGCGTCTTACTGATAAGAGGGCGCTGCGGTGATTGGGGCTCTGACCTGGGGGTTTGTCAGAGGCGATGTGTTGGTTCTGACACATTGACCTGCGGGTTTGTGCTGTGGAAGGCACCGCCGGTCCGAATTTGGCCCCGCGAAGAGGGACAAATGTGATTCGGCAGCTCAGTGGCGGTCCTGACGGAAACACGTACCCACCCCTTGTGTTGCCCCCGACACCAGGGGGCCACGCCGACGGGGACAAAGCTCCACCCTCACGGGGACAATCTCGGCTAGGGTGCCGGGCGACGGAAGCAAGACCGAGGAAGCGGAGTCCAGCGTGCCCCAGGCAAGGCGCAGCTCGGCCGGGAAGCCCCCGGCGACGGAGCCGCAGTCGACGTCCTTGGCGGACAGCTTCGCCAAGGCGATGGAGCAGCGGCCTCCGGCGCCGGGCCGGCCGGTCCGGTCGGCGAAGGTCGACTGGACCTACCGGGCCCCGCACAAGGTGTACGGGCGCAAGGGCTACAGCCAGGTCAGCAACGAGTTCCTGTCCGAGGTGCTGGCGGTGCTGATCGCCCGGCACGGGATGTCGCCTGCGCAGTCGGCGGTGCTGGTGTTCTGCATGGGCCGCCAGCGCGAGGGGCGGTTGCGGATCACCCACGCGAAGATCGCGGTGCACCTGGGGATCGAGCGGGCGAACGTCACCCGGGCCCTGGGCACGCTGGAGGGCTGGCACATGATCCAGCGCCGGGCGAACTCGCTGCTCGTGGTGAACCCGCTGATCTGCTTCATGGGCAACGGCGACCTCCAGGAGGAGGCGCTGGAGCAGCTGCGTGGTGACGCCAAGGCCGCCCTTCGGCGACACTTCCCGCAGATGCACGAGGATGAGGTGAAGACGGCGGCGCTGGAGCTGTTTCCGAGCTTCACGCCGCCGAAGGCGCCACCGCCGCGCACCCGGCAGCTGACGTTCGGCGACAACGACGATGTGGTGGAGGAACAGGCATGCTGATCCAGGCACACCTCGGCTTCGCGCAGCTGCACCGTCTGGAGCTCTCCAAGGCCTCCTACGACCTCCTGAGCGCGATGATGGACGTCCAGCACCCCGGAGGCGAGGTCAACGCCTCACAGGCCGAGCTGGCGGCCCTGGTGGGACTGAGCAAGAACCGCACGTCCATCGCGATGAACCAGCTTGTGGAGCGGCACGTCGTCCTGCGCCCCGACGGCCGCTACCGCAGCTACCAGATCCACCCGCTGTTCGCCGGCTACTCCACCACGGAGCAGCTCGAGGCGGCGATCGAGAAGGCCGTGCTGGCCATCCGGAACGGGGAACTGCCCGAGCCCGCGGTGCCGGCCCCCGTACGGCACCTGACCGCGGTGCCCACCCGGCAGACCGCGTAAGGCCGGGCCGCGGGCCCGGTACCCCGGGCCCGCGTACATCGTTCCCCTCCTGGGGAACCCCGCAGGCCAAACGGATGGGGAGTGGAGCATGGAGCAGCCAGCGGCCCAGGGCGGCCCGGAGAAGCGGAACTACCAGGTCGTGGCGCACCGCGTGAACGACGAGCATCCCGGGGTGGCCACGATCACCACCTACGCCTTCGCCAGCTCAGTGGAGGAAGCACTGCGGCTGACCCGTCGGAAGTACGAGCGGGGCGGCGAGCGGAGCCTCTACGGGGTGGGGCTGTACCGGATCGTGCGGGTGGAGGAGCTGGCCGACGACCTCACTTCCCTCCCCGACCCGGCCAATCCGGCTGGCGTCCCGGCATGACCGACACCACCGCCTACGAGCAGGCGCAGCAGCAGAGCGTCCGGGTACCGAGCCGCTGCTCGGTGCCGTGGGGTGTGTGCCCGGAACACGGTGCCACCCTGGCCTCGAACGTCGAGCGGGGGACCTGGTGCATGGACCCGTTCTGCCTGAACTCGTGGCCGTACGACCGGATGGACGCGGCCTGCGTGGAGCCGGCCACCCACACTGTCCAGGCCGGTGACGGTGGCCGGTACATCGTCTGCGACGGCCATGCCCGGGCCGCCCGAATCCACATCGTCGGCGGCCAGGTCGTCCCCGGCGTCGCGTAGCGCGGCCGCGCCGGGGCGGCTCAGGGGCCCGCCGGCTTCACGCCCGGGCCCCAGGCGGGACCGGCCGCTCCGATCAGCTGACAGCGCGCCACCGGCGAGGTTGGCCCGGCGGTGCTGGCCGTCCCGGTACCCTGCTGGCGGGCCGTGCGGTGTGTCGGTCCCGGACCGCTGACGGCCGCGACCGGCAGCACCAACGTCCTGACGGTGCCCCGCATCAACGCCCGCTTCGCAGCAGACTGTCCCGGTGCCGTCCAGTGGCCCGGATCGCGGGCCGGCCACCAGCAAGGACACCCGATGGTCAAGAACCACGCCCGGAAGAACGCCGCCCGGGCCCGGGTCGCCGAGGCCGGCGGGAGCCACCAGGCCGCCGTCGCCGCCGTCCGCAAGCGGCCCTCCCTCCTGCCGCCGCCCCCGACCGCCGAGGAGATCCTCGCCGAGGGACGGGCGACGATCGTCGCCGCGCTCGGCGACCTCGCCGAGCAGACCACCCACCCGCGGCGGCGCAGCCTGTACCTGGAACTCCAGCGGGAGGTCGAGGCCTCCACGACGTTCGCCAACCTGCGGAAGGCCCGGGGAACTTTCGCGTTCCGCCAGGCAGATGGGTACTGGCTGGACCGCTGGAACGAGCTGTCGAAGAACCCGCCCGAGTCCTACGACGAGCACCTGCGCGGCATCAACCGGTGCTACTGGGCGCGGCGGGTGATGTACGAGTGGGTCTGGCCCGGTCAGTGGGACAAGCACCTCTACGGGAGCGGGTACTGACGGCACGCACAACGCAAGGCGCCGGCCACCACCAGGTGGCCGGCGCCTTGCGACTTGTCAGAACCGGCTGCGCCGCACGACAGGTCGGGCGGGCGGACCCGTCTCAACGCCGCGCAGGGCGAGGGCCGCGGTGCGGGTGCGCTCCAGCCAGTTCGCGACCTGGCGCAGCGTGGCGGGGTCGAGGTTCTGGGTGAGGTCGCGGACGGCCTGGTGGTCGTCGTCGGTGAGCGCGTGGAGGCCGGCGCGCTCGAGGGCGGTGTAGAGGGGCTGGGCGGCGGTGCCGGCGAGGCGGCGGTGGGCGGTGTCGGTGACCTGTTGGGCTCGGTGGGCGGCTTCGCGGGCGCACGCGGCGACGTCCTGCCGGTGGCGTTCGGCACGCAGCGCGTGCTGGAGAACGGTGTCGTGGTCGGGGTCGTAGCGCTCGACGCCGGCCTGGGCGGTGTGGTCGTACACGCGCTGCCACTCGGCCAGGGCGTTGGCCGCGATGACGAAGGCGGCCTCGTCCCCGGCGTCGGCGTGCCGGTCGGCGCAGCGTTCCTCGAACCGGGCCTGTTCCAGGGCCCGCTCGATGGCCTCCAGGGTCGTCCCGGCCGCCTGGCGGCGGACCCGGTGGCGGACGTCGCCGAGCAGCCCGTGCTCCTGGTCGTCGGGCTCTTCCTCGTCCCGGCCGTGGTCGGGACGGGCGGGGTGCTGGGCGAGGGCGGCGTGCAGGGTCGATCCGGCCTCCCATGCCTCGGCGTGCATGACGGGCTGCAGCTGGCCGTCCGGGCCGGCGCCGAGGACGATCCGGCCCTCGACCAGGGCCACCCAGCCGTCCAGGCCGTCGACGTCGCGCTCGGTCCAGCCGCGGGCGAGCCCGGCGCCGTGGTGCAGGGTGCGGATGCCGTCGTCGCCGGTCCAGCGCAGCCAGATCGCGCCGCGCACCAGCGGCGAGTCCAGGATCGCCCGGCCCAGGTCCCGGTCGGCGGGCGCGGGTCGGCTGGGGGAGGCGGTCAGCTCCAGTCGCGCGGGCGTGGGGTCGGGGCGGGTGGTGTGGGTGGTCATGGCCGTCCTCTCGAAGTGGTGGGACGCGGGGTGGTTGGGACGGGCTACCGGGTGGCCATCGGCGGCCAGCCGCCTGCGGCCCGGCACCCGTCGCGGTCGATGTGGAACCGCGGTAGCGCGTCGCTGTCCTGGCCGGGCTCGGGCAGCGGCCCGAACCAGGTGTGGCCCTCCCCGGTGATCCGGTCCCCGCAGTGGGCGCAGCGCCACCGCGCCGGCGTCAGCGCCCACGCCGCTTCGAGGTCGTCGATTTCCTGGGCGGCGTCGCCCTGGCCGTGGCCGTCCGGGTGGCCGTCGTGCGTCATCGCGGCTCCGTCCTGTTCTTGGGAATTCCAGTCGGGTTTTCTGCGGTCACATGGTTCGGGAATTATTTCGGACTGCTGGTTCCGGGTGCTGCTGTGAATTCGGTTCGGAAATTCTACTGCGCTCGGGGGCGCCGCTCCCGGGCTGGATTGCTCCTCCGTGGCCCTGGTGAGCTGGTCGCGGTCGGACCGGTCGCGGTGCCGCCCGCCGATCGGGTCGGCGCCGCCTCTTGGGCGGCGCCGATCCCGAACTAGTCTTCTGAGTAAGCCAGTTGAGCGGTTCCGGTGGTCGGATCAGCTCAGGTCGAAGTCGTTGGGATCGAACTCGAAGTCGTCGGACGAGAATCCGCCGTAGGGGCCGCCGTTGAAGTAGTCCGCGAGGGCCTGGCCGACGATCTGCCGCACCTCGTCCTCGTCTTCGGCGAGGGCCAGGGCGGCGGCCTGCTCGCCCGAGAGGTCGAGGTGGATGTCGCGGGCCCGGACGGCGTCCGAGCCGCGGATCTCGAAGCTCACGGCGCGGCCGACCCGGGCCCCGATCCCGGAGACGGTGCCGCGCTGCGCGAGCTGCTTGGCCTTGCGCTCCCGGCCACGCTCGGTGGTCTGCACGTCGACCGCCTCGCGCTGCAGCCGCTCCTGGTGCTCGACGGGGTGGCGGGAGCCGTCGATCCAGCGCAGCACCGTGCGCGGCGCGACGCCGTAGGCCGCGGCCATCGCCTTGGTGTTGCCGCCGTACTTGCGGTCCCGCACCTGCCCGGCCTGCGTCGTGGACTGCACCGGCGCCTTCCGCGAGGGGAACAGTGCCTCCCGCACCCGCCCGAACAACCCCTTGCCCGCCATCAGTTCCCGCCTTCCTCATCGTCGTTGCCGGTACCGGCACCGGTCTGTTCCTGGTCGATCGGGGTGCCGTCGGTGGTGTAGTGGTGGACCAGCTTGGAGGGGTGCTCACGGCGCCCCATCGCCTCGACCACCGCGTGCAAGGGGATCGAGGACTCGTGCTTGTGGCTGCCCGGGGCGATGCCCAGGCGCAGCGCCCCGGGGACGGGGGTGCCGTCGTCCTTGACCGGCAGGAGCTCCAGCGGGGAGGTGGCGTCGGTGGCGTAGAGGTAGGAGTCGCGGTTGACCGCGAAGGGGGCCCGTCCGGTGAGCTGGAGGGTCTTGCGCAGGCGGCGGTGGGCGGCGATGCGGGCGGTGGCGACGATGGTGAACCGCAGGAGGGGGTTGTAGGACCAGGCTGCGGCGATTTTCTCCAGCCAGGTGGCGTCGTCGAGGTGGCGGGCGGAGTCGGCCCACTTGCCGATCCCGCCCTTGTAGACGGACTTGTAGAGCCCGGCCAGGACCAGGGCGTCCGCGCGCTCCGCGTCGGTGCCGACGTCCTTGTGCACGGCGTAGGCGGCGAGGAACTCCTCGGGGCTCTGGCCGTCGGTCAGGCCCAGCACGGCGTAGGTGCGCTTGTACCCGCCCCGGATGCGGCCGGTCCACTCCTTGAGCAGCGGCGCGGTGTGCGTGGACAGGTAGGCGGCGGTGATGGTCGCCGGGTCGAAGCCGTAGGTGGAGATCATGTAGGCGACGGTTGGGGTGGCGTACCAGCTGGGCCCGGTCGGCGGGCGGCCGTGGAAGGTGGCCGGGTGCGGCAGCAGCTCGTCCACCGCCGTGGTGGTGAAGTCGCACCACCAGATGCCGGCGGTCTTGCCGCCGTCCCACACCGGGGCCTCCACGTACTCGGCCGGGCCGACGGGCAGGCGCAGGGACTCGGTGACCGACAGGTAGGACGCGCAGACGTCGACCGCGACCGCGAACGCCTGCCCCGCCTCCCCCGTGGTGAGGTCGCGGGCCCACCACTTGTAGTCCTCCTCCTCGCACACCGTCTCACCGCGCGAGAGCAGCTTGCGGGTGAGCGGGTGCCGGGCCCCGGCGGCCGGCGGCACGCACAGGTCCCCGGCTGGCAGGGCGCCCTCGCGCAGGTGTGAGGACCACTCCCCCGTCGCCTCGTCCTTGACCCACTCCACCCGCGGGCGCACCGCGTCCAGAAGCAGCATCCCGGTGGAGGCCGTCGACGCACCCGGCGCGACGCCCAGGTCGGCGGTAAAGGCCCGGTAGCGGCGCGCGAGTGTGGGCGCGTCCTTGGTGCCGTCGGGCGCGGTGGCCAGCGGGGCGGCCAGGGCGCTGGTGGCCTGCTGGCGGGAGTCGCCCTGGCCCAGCCACGGCGCGACCGTGACGCGGACCGAGGTCCTCGGGCCGCCAGCCGACCCCTTGCGGCGGAAGACGTGGAAGCTCGGACCGATCTGGTCGCTGATCTCCATGCCCACCGTCGCGGCGGCCTTCACCAGCTTGGTCTGGAGCGCCGCCAGGGCCTTCTCGGTCGTCGGCAGTGCAGCCGGGAGCCCGAGTTGCTTGAGCGCGGCGGCGCTCAGGCACACCATGCCGTCGCCGCCACGCCCGGCCGCATGCGCCCGCTCGACGCGCAACGGCAGACCGGTGCCCAGCCACGCGAACCAGTCGCCCAGCTTGGTTCCGGCCGGGGCCGGAATCTGCGGGACGTCCAGCAGCCAGCCACCCTCCGGCGCGACGTCCAGCGCGACCGCCGGCCACCACCGGGCAGCAGCAGTCGCGCCAGCGGGAGCCGAGGGACGCGCCGCAGCGGGACGGTTCGGGGTGCGGGACGGTGCGGAGCGCCGACCAGTCGCCGGAGCCGCGGTGGGCACGGGCTGGACCGGCGCCGAGGCGATCGGAGCGGGCGTCGGCGGCGCAACTGCGGTGACGGGCTCCGCAGCGGCGGCGGGCTGGACCGGCGCAGCGGTGACGGGCGCGGGGGCGGCCGGGGCCTGGACTGCCGGGGCGGGGGCCGGCTGCTGCTCGGTTGCCGACGCCGGGGTGGCGGTGACGACCGGATCGGGACGGCAGAAGCCCCCCAGGTGCATCGGGCGGCCCTGGGCACGGTAGACCGACGGGTTGCCGCACTGCACGCACGGCATCGCCTCGCGCATCACCAGCGAGCCGTCCGCGTTCTGATCGAGCATCGGGACCGCGGACGCCTCAACGGGCTGCTGCTCGGACGCCGGACCGACGAACGCCTGCGGCACGGCCGGAGCCGGGGCGGCGGGGGGCTGCTCAGGGGCGGGGAAGCGCTCCGCCAGGCCCGCGAGCAGCCGCGCGTAGGCCGGGGCGATGTCCGCCGACGGGACAACGGACCCGTCCTCCCAGCCCTTGACCAGAGCGGAGTTCACCCGCAGGGCCGCACCGATCTGCGCCGGGGTAAGCCCGGCCGCCAGGCGCAGCCGTGCCCGCTCCGTCGGAGCGGGCAGTCCGGTGTTCACGGCCGCCAGCAGGGCGTCGACGGAGTCGAAGAGTTCGTCGGACATCGGGTGGCTCTCCTCAGCGTCCGGTGGGTCGGGTCGGGTCGATCCGCGGGTCGCCGAACAGGGCGTCGAAGACCGGCTCGGTGAGGCAGGCGATCAGGTTCTGCTCGGCGGGGCGCAGGGTGTAGCCGGCGGTGCGCCCGAGGTCGGCCACCGCGATCGGGACCTGGGGGCGGTAGTAGAAGCGGAGCTCCCGGCCGGCGAACTTCGTCGGCTCCACCACTCCCTGCGCGGGGTTGAACGGCAGGGTGAACGAGGGCAGGTTGGCCACTTCCGGCTCGGCGGCCAGGTGCAGCACGCCGTCGTCGACAGTGCGGAACGCCACGGCCAGGTCCACGCCGCCGGCACGGCGGTCGCGCGGCAGCCCGTGACCCTCCAGCACCCGGCCCAGCTGGGAGGGAGCCATGGCGGCCGCCATGCCCAGGGCGCGCCGGTTGGAGTAGCCGCCGGTGGCGTCCGCGCGGGACATCGCCAGTTCCTTGACCACGGTCAGGTGCTGCGTGACGCGGCTGATGCAGGCGACCAGGGCGGTCAGGTCCTCGAACTCGGCGGCCTGCGGCGGCTCCACCAGCCGGTCGCCGCGCAGCGCCGCGAGCAGGGCGAGGGCCAGGTCGTCGGGCACCTCGACCCGCTCGCCCCCGATGCTGATCCTCACGAAATCACTCCCAAATAGTAGATGGTGCCCAAACACTACGCCTGTCCACTTTGCGAGTCAACTCTCTTTTGAGTGTCCGACGCGGATGGGCTGCCGGCGCGACGTCGTGGGCCGGGAGATCCGCCGACGCGGCGCCACCACCTGACCGCGGTGGTGGGTCAGCCCGATCAGCGAGGCGGCCGTTGTCAGTGCCGGGTGCGAAGCTGACGGGTTACCAGCACCGACACCGGCGGAAGGAGGTGAAGGAGATGACGGGA
Organism: Kitasatospora sp. MAP12-44; assembly: GCF_029892095.1. Classification (NCBI taxonomy): domain Bacteria; kingdom Bacillati; phylum Actinomycetota; class Actinomycetes; order Kitasatosporales; family Streptomycetaceae; genus Kitasatospora; species Kitasatospora sp. MAP12-44. The sequence goes on along the minus strand of NZ_JARZAE010000002.1, from coordinate 62,853 downwards.
AGACAGCAGAAGGCCGTGGTCATGCTCGGCGCGGCCCTGGTCGGCGGTTACGTGATCAGCAACGTGGCCAAGAGCCAGGCACGCGTGCTCGGCCTGAGCGCGCCCCAGCTGGCGGCGCTGACCGGCGCCGTCGCGTTCGTCATGCGCAAGGTCTGAGACCCGCCCGCGCGGTTCGGCCCGGCCACCACCTGGTGGCCGGGCCGAACCGTTTCCCGCCCCGCGACTACTCGGCGCGGGCCTGCGAGCAGGCCAGGCACGCACCGCAGCAGACCAGGGCCCCCTCGTCCTTGCGGTGGCGCAGCGAGCGGACGGCGCCGACCGTGTTGGCCACGCCCTTGGCGATGCCACCGACGGTGCCGACGGCGACGGCGAGCTGGCGGGCCTGCGGGCCGGCCGGATCGGCGCCGGCTTCGGCGAGGAACTGCAGAAGGGACTGAAGGAGCGTCATGACGCCCTCCTTCGAATCGAGGATGGGTTTTCGCCTGCCACCCCTTCGAAGTGCTCGCAGTCCGTGAGACAGGACCCGAGTGCGGAAACGTCTATGACCTGGGGTTCCTCAACCATCAGGCACGCAATATCCGAACCGATAATGGCGCCGGACACGACCGGGCCCCGGCGCCACTGTGGCGGTGCCGGGGCCGACACGAAGCGGTCCGTCAGGCGCCTGCCAGCGCCTCCAGAACGGCGCGCTGCTGCGCGGGGATCGCCAGGCCCGCCTGACGCACGGTGCGCAGCGTCTGCCCGCTCACGCAGAACCGGCACAGCCCGGGGACCGGCATCCCGGCGCCGAGGAGGGTTCCGATGGCCGCCGTGCTGTCGTAGACGGGGCGCAGGCAGCCGGGGCAGCCCAGGGCGTCCTCGGGTTCCCACTGCTCGGGCAGCAGGCTGGTGTCCAGGCCCGCGATGATCCCGTCCATCGCGATGCCGGCCTCCTCCCACAGCGTCAGCGGCCGATCGGCGCGCCGCAGGATCTCCGCGGGGCCCTCGGGATCCGGGCCGGGCCGAGCACTGACCAGGGAGCCGACCCCGGGCTGCTGGGGGTCGGGAAAGAACGCCAACCACCGGTCGGCACCTCCTCCCAGGGCATGCTGGGTGCCGTCGCGGAACGCGGCCGCGAGCTCGCGCAGGCCCTTGCCGCCGTCGTCGTTGCGCAGGCGCAGCTGCCACGCCTCGGTGCGGTCGCCCGCCTCGGCCGGGGACGCGGTGATCAGCAGCCCGTTCCCGGCGGCGCGGACGTCGAGATGCATCAGGCCCTGCTCACTGTGTGCGCTGCTGCCGAACCACTCGCTCGACCCCGGCTGACTCCGTGCAGCGGCGCGGCGCCGACTGTCCCTGCTCGTCTTCGCCTTGCCGGCCTTGCTGTTCCTGCCGCGCTTGGACCCTGCCATGGTCGTCCTCGAATCGCTCGCGGTGGCGGGCCGCACCCATCGGCTGCCCGCCAGTCCTCCACGGACAACGCCCGCAGGCGTCGCAGGACACGGCGAGGGGCGGCCGGTGTGTACGAGCCGGCCGCCCCGAAGTGGCGACGCTGCGGGCCCGGGCCCGTGGGGGTGTACGTGCCGGGCGGTGGAGCAGGCGCAGCCGCGCGCCCTGGTCGGGGCGCTCGGATTGGTCAACGAACGGCGGGAGCGGTGGGTACGGGCGGCTGCGGGATCCGCCGGCGGGCCGGGTCCGCCGCTAGCTGGTGGGGAGAGCCGCGGTCTGCTCCAGGGCGCTCTGGGCGAGACGGATGAAGGCCGCGAACTCCTGCGCGAGCAGATCCGGCAGGATCCGCCCCACCACCTGGGCCTCGCGCAGGCCCGGGTGCTTGTCGAATCCGCCGAACGCCTGGCTGAGCTTGCGGCCGAAGTGACCGTCGAAGGACCAGCCCACGGGACGGCCGGGCTTCGCGACTTCGTCGGCAGCCTTCAACGCGACCCGGAAGAACGTCGCGAGCATGTCGGCCGGAAGGAGCTCGGCAAGCAGGTTGGCGACCCCGATCGCCGCCCGGTACGACGGGGGCTCCGTCTGCCCGAACCGCTCGTATACGAGGTCTCCGAGCCTGTTGCGGAACTTGATGACCGCCATGATGTCGTGCATGGGGCCAGCTAGCCACGCACCGCGCCGGTCGACGGCGACGGCTCGCCGGGCGGCGCACTAGTCAGACAACCGCGCCGTGCGAGCGGTGATGGCCCGGCGCAGCCGGTCGGCGAGGCCGGCGCGCTCGGTGTCGGTGTAGGCGAGGACGCCGTTGGTGAGGGCGAGCGCATCGAACTGCTGCTGCTCGTAGGGCACGCCGTGGGGCAGGCGGGCGATGTGCCAGTGCAGGTGGGCGTTGCCGGCCTGGGAGCCGAGGGAGAACAGGTAGGTGCGCTCGCCGCCGAGGACGTCCTCGGCGGCCAGGGCGACCAGCCGCACGGTGGTCATCATGGCGAGGTAGTCCAGCTCGCTCAGGTCGGAGACGACGTGCTCCAGGTGCCGCTTGGGGACGACCAGGAGCTTGCCGGGCAGGACCGGCCACTTGTCGAGGAAGGCCAGGTGCTCCTCGGTCTCGTAGACGACCTCGTGCGCGTAGGCCGGGTCGCCGGCCACCAGGCGGCAGATGAAGCAGGGCCCGTGCTGGGCCTGCTCGCTGTAGGTGGCCAGGTCCATCGGCTGCCGTTCCATACGGTTCCCTCCTCCGCTCCCCGCCGGACGGCGGGTCGGCGCGTGGCGTCGGCTTCGAGCGGGCCGGCGGCGGATCAGGCCCGCGCGGCCGTCGTGGATCGGGCGGGTGGTGTGGTCGGTGCGGGGGTCAGGGTCGGCGGTGGCGGCCGGGGCCGGTCGCCACCGCGGTCGTTGGTGGTTCGTCGGTGAGCGCCAGCGCCACCCAGGCATGCCCGTCCCACTCCTGAAGCAGCCGAGGGGCAGCGGGGTCGATGTGCGCGGCGGCCGTGCTGACGACCCGGCGGGTTCCGACCGGACGCAGGCGCCGGGTGCGGCGCGCGGCCCACTCACTCAGCGGTTCGTCGTCCACGGGCCGGTCCCCTCTCGCTGGGTGGTCGGTGCGGTCAGCGTGGCAGGGGCTGGGCGGGGTCGTCCAGCCACAGGCGCTGCCCGTCCGGGGTGACGGTGAGGCCGAACCGGCCGAGGCCCGGCCGACCCGCCCCGGTCCACCAGGCGTAGGCGGCCTCGAACTCCTCCCACAGCCGCCTGGCCCCGTACTGGCGCACCTGGTGCTCGCGCTCGCCGTCGCGGAACGTCGTCGCCGACCAGGCCGGTTCGGTCAACGAGTACAGCCACAGGGTGCGGGCGCCGTCGTCGTGCGGCTGGACCGCGTGCGTGACGCCGTCCAGGAGCAGCCCCATCAGGAAGGTGAAGGCGGCATGCCGGCCGTGCTCGGGCGGCATGGTCACAGTGCTGCCCTCGGCGAGGGCGCCGCCGCCTCCGGGCGGCTCGGGCCAGGTGAGGCGCTGGGAGCGCAGCTTCATGAACTCCACCGGCTCCAGAAAGCGGCCCGACGCGGTCGTGCCGTCGTCGTGGACCGTCAGCCGCAGCAGGGCGTCGAGGTTGCTGTAGTGGGTGCCCCAGGGGGTGAGGATGAGGGCGCCGGGGCGGGCCTGGCGGATCCAGGCGTGGGGGACCTCGCGCAGCGCGCAGGTGGCCACGATCCGGTCGTACGGGGCGCCGGGCGGCCAGCCGGCGGCGCCGTCGCCGCAGACCACGGTGGGCCGGTAGCCGGCCTTGTGTAGGGCGGTGCGGGCCTGGGCGGTGACGTCGGGGTCGATCTCGACGGTGACCACGTTGGCGTCGCCGAGCCGGTAGGACAGGAGCGCGCTGTTCCACCCCGTGCCGGTGCCGACCTCGAGAACGCGCTGGCCGGCCTGGACGCCCAGGTGCTCCAGCATCGTGGCGACCACCGAGGGCTGGGAGGCCGAGCTGGTCGGCACGCTGCCGGGCTGCTCGCCGTGGTGCCGGCCGTCGTCCCACTGCGTGACGATCGGGATGTCGGCCGCGGCGGCCGCCGCCCAGCCGTCCGGGTCGGCAGTCCTGCTGACGGGTCGGCTGGTGTTGGTGGCCAGGTCGTGCGCCCACATCAGATCAGGCAGGAACAGGGAGCGGGGAACTGCGGTAAAGGCCGCGTCCCAGGGGCGGGCGGGCCGCCCCGAGCAGGGGCGGCCCTCCTTCTGCGCTGTGCTGGTCACTTGCGGTGTCCTCCGTCACCGGGCGGCGTGCTGCCGTCGGGGTTCGGCGGGTCCGAGGGCGGCGTCCACGGGGTGCCCGGGTGCCCGTCCCCCTCGCCGCCACCGCCGCCCGAGCCTCCGCCGCCGTGGCCTCCGTCGTGGTCCATGCTGAGCTCCTTCCGTCGCTGTGATGGTGCCCTCCCGGGGCCCGGGAGGAGTAGATGGCCTGCGCTACGCCGGGCCGGGAGAGCGGGTGCGCAGATCCGCGTGGACCGTCTTGCCGAACGCCTCCGGTGTGGCACCCCAGTGGTCGCCGGTGAGGTGGTGGACCAGGGCCAGGCCCCGGCCCGACTCAGCTGCGGGGCCCGCGTCGATCAGGCACGGCAGGATGCGGGAGCCGTCGCGGACGCTGATCCGCACGCACCGGTTGGTGATCCGTTCGACGGTGACCGTCATCTTCCGTCGGCAGCCGGTCTTCGCGGCGTTGCCGGCCAGCTCGCTGACGATCAGTTCGCCGGCCTCGACAAGGTCCTCCAGCCTCCAGGCTCGCAGCGCGGTGCGTACCAGGCGCCGGGCCGCCGAAGCGGACTGCGGCTCGTAGGGCAGCAGCGCCCTGGCGGCGTCGGCGACCGGGGGCCGCGTCGGGGTCTCGACGGTCGTGGTCACCAGACGCCTCGCACCCGCCGGCGCCGCCCGGGCGCGGCCGTGGCCGGTGGGCGAGGTATGGGGTGCGCGGCCACGGCGGGTACTCCGCTCTCTCGTCGGCGGTGACGGCTGCGCCCACCCGACGGGGGACAGGCAGGCGCAGCGGCCCCAGTTCGCCCGCCGGGGCCGGGTGTCCGGTCCGTCACGGCGGGCGACGGTTCGACGGTAGGGAGTAGCTGCGGGCGCGTTCAACGCGATTGCGGGTGATTGCGGTGATTCACCCGAGGGTGTCGATCGCGGTGGTGACCAGCGCCCGGGCCGCCGCACCGTGGACGGCCAGCTTCGCCAGCTCGGCGAAGGCGCGGTGGTAGTCGGCGAGTTCGCGGGGCTGGGTCACGGTGACCTCGGCGGTCAGCGTCTCCACGCAGGCATGGTCGTTGTCGAAGAGGTAGAACGCCTCCAGCGGCCAGATCCTGCGCTGCGCGGTGAAGGGGATGATCCCGAGGGAGACCGACGGCAGTGGCATCACGGCCAGGAGGTGGCCGAGCTGGCCGGCCATCGTCTCCGCGTCACCGATGCGGTAGCGCAGCACCGTCTCCTCGATGAGGATGACGAACCGGTGGCGGCCGTCGTGGAGCAGCCGGCCGCGTTCGGTGCGGGCGGCGACCGCGTCGGCGACGTCGTCGGGAGTGCCCTGGAACTCGGTGATCGAGCGCATCAGGGCGGTGGCATAGGCGGTGGTCTGGAGGAAGCCCGGGACGACGTTGGAGACGTAGGCCCGGCACACCGCGGTCTCCTGGTGGAGGGTCAGGGTGCCTTCTTGGACCTTGCGCATGCCGGTGCGGTGCAGGCGGCGCCACTCCAGGTACATGAGTTCCACCGCGCGCAGGGAGGCGATCAGGTCGGCGGCCTGGTCGGCGGCGTCGCACGCGGTGCACCAGGCGCGCAGGTCATCCTCGGCCGGCGCCGACTTCCCGCTGAGGATCCGGGAGGTCTTCGAGGGGTGCCAGCCGCACCGGGCAGACAGCTCCTTGCCGTCGATCCCGGCGTCCAGCATCAGCTCGCGCAGCCGGGCGGCGAGCGCGGCGCGGGCCGCCTGGGCGCTGGAGAGCGGCGAGGTGGGCATGGGCTGTCCGTCCGGTGCGCGGCGTTGCTAGACGGCGTACTGCTCGTGCGGGACGGCCCGCTCCCAGACCGTCTCGAACGCCTCGGCGCACAGCTTCGCCACGGCCGGGTCGTCGCTGACGGTGTCCTCCGGGTCCGCCCAGTCGCCGTCGCCGTTGAAGTGGTTGAACATCACCGCCTTGCCGTCGAACAGCCAGAAGTCGCTGCCGGGCAGCGCGATGGTGGAGGCCCGCATCCTCGGCAGCCAGCGGACCTGTTCGCCGGCCGCGACGTTGGTGAAGGTCATCGAGTGCAGGTAGCGGGTGTACTCGCTGACGGGCTCGGAGACGATCCGGGCCCGGCGCACCACCACGCCGCGGGCAACCGTGGTGGCGATCGTGTCCAGCCACGGCCGCCACCACGACGCGCGGTCCGCGGGGTCGAGGCGGTGCCCGGCCCTCCACTGCTCGATCCGCTCCGCCTCGTCGGCCACCGCGTAGGTGTCGCGCATCTCCAGGTGGACCGCCGAGTGCCGGGCAGCGGCCAGCAGATCAGAGAAGCCCATCGCGCTCTGCGTCATCGCATGCCTTTCGCAGGATCGGGATCATCCGGGTGGGAATCCACACCACGGCTTCGTGCTCCGGGATGCCGGCCTCGTGGCCCGGTGCCCAGCTCCGCTCGCCGACCTCGACCTCCAGGTCCTCCTCGGCCTTCACTCCCTGGAACACGAGCCTGCGCTTGGCGCGGTCCAGCCACACCGTGGGCGAGCCCTTGTCCCCCGTCTCGGGGTCGATCCCGATGAAATCTAGCCCCATGACACCCTCCGGTACCAAGCCAGTTGCGGCCACTTGCGAGCCACCGTTCCGCAGGACTGACGGGCCGTCAAGGGCGCGCGGGCGCAGCCGGGCGGCACGTGCCGCCCGGGGCGGGCCCGAGGGGACTGTCGCCTCGGGCCCGGCGCGCGGTCAGGCGGTGCGGATCTTCCCGTCGGCGATCAGGCGGCTGATGTAGCCGGGCCAGTCCCGCTCCAGGGTCTGCTGCATGAACGCGCGGGCCGCGTCCCGGATCTCCGGGGTGACCTTCTCGACCAGGCCGTCGGAGAAGTAGATCGTCATCCCCTCACGGCTGGCATCGCCGAGGATCGTGTGGTGGTACTGGCTGAGGGTCAGGTAGAGCCCGGGCGCGGGGGCCTCCTCCAGCTGGCGCAGGCCGCCTTCCCAGTCGGTGCCTCGCCGGCCCCAGTCGCTGCCCTGCCCGTCCAGCCACCGCGTCAGGTCGCTGAAGAACACAAGGCGCCGGGTCGGGTGCTCTCCCTGGTAGGCGTCGGCGACAGTCAGGATGTCGGCCGCGTCCCGGGGCACCATCTGCCTCGGGATCATCGGCGGCACGAGGGCCTGGGCGCACTCGCGGTAGGGACCGTCGGCCTGCGGCCACGCGAGCGCCTGGACGAGCCAGTAGCGGGGTTGGAGCAGGGCGTTGGACACGATGGTTCCCCTTCACCTGGGCGGTCCCGGACGCCGCCGCCCGGGACCGGGTCACCGTAGCGAGAACGACACCGAACGTGTCCGCGAACGAACAAAGCGACGCCGTCGCCGGGACGATGGACATCGGAGAACACGGCAGTCGGGAGCCGTCACCCCGTCGGCATGGAGGTTCAGCCCGTGGTGTTCCTGGGCGGTTGACGGCTAAGGCCGACGGCGGATCAGTCGGCGCAGTCCTGTTCGGCCTGCCATTGGTCGGCGAGCTGCTTCTTCCAGCCCTTGGGCGGTGGCCACGGCACGCCCCAGGCGGCGAGCTGCGCCCTGGTCCAGCCGCCGGCGGGCGTGCGGACGGCTTCGATCTCGTCAGGCGAAGGAGTCATGACCCGATGATGCCCGGAGCGCGGCTGTCCGAGGGCTCGGGTAGGGTGCCGCTCGTACGCAAAAGGGCGCCCGGCCACCACAATTGGCCGGGCGCCCTTCCTTGCTGTGCGCGTCAGCTGGCCTTCTTCATCCGGTCGAAAACAGCGTCGAAGACGCGGCTGTCTTCATCGTCCGCGAACGCGGCGAGCAGGTGCCCGAGGACTTCCTGGCGGTCGATGCGCTTGCGGTTGAGCCGGTCGGCGAGGGCCACGGCCCGCCGGTCGACGTCGCGCTTGAGCTCGGCCGGCAGGGCCGTGGACGGCTTCGGCTGCGGAGGCTCGGCCCCCTCGATCGCACCGTTCAGCGTGTGGGCGATGACCTGCGGATCGTCCTCGTCGCTGAGGGCAAGGTCACCGGGCAGCAGGCGCACAGTCTCGCGGATCCGCTCAGCGGTGACCTTGTCGGCCCCGACGGCGTTGACCACCAGCTGGTAGACGCCGACGGCGGTCTTGAGACCGTGCCGGTTCTTGAGCGGGACCAGCTCACGAACCTGGCCTTCGGGGACCTTGTAGCCGCAGGCGTTGAGGACTTCGCCGAGTTCCCATCCGGCGCGCAGCTTGCTGGCCCGCGACTGCTTGATGCCGTGCTCGACGTCCGCCCACTCCTCGATCGTGGCGTAGCAGCGGGTCGGGTCCAGCTTGTGGGGGAGGCGGCGGAAGAGTCGGCCGACCGCCATGGTGTCCAGTGACTTGCCCGCCACCCAGTAGGCAGTGGACAGGAGCTCGACGCCTTCGACGCAGGCCGCCAGGCGCTGCTCCTCGTCCGGGGTCAGGTCGCCGTCACCGGAGGGCTCGACCGGGTCGGGGATCTTGTCGAGGCCGGGGCGGGCAGCGGCGACCGCGGCCTTGATCTGCTCGGCCATCTGCTGGTCGGATGTGGTCCGGCGCTCCTCGTCGGCGCGCTGGGAGGTGCTGACCAGGCTCTTGACGGCGGCCTCGGTGGCGTCGTCATCGTCCCAGCCGTCGATCTCGTACTCGTCGCTCACGCGGCCTTCACCAGCCCAGCGTTGACGGCGATGTCCCGGAAGAAGCCGGCGGTGTCGGTCTTGGGCCGGTGCTGGACGACCGGCAGGCCGACGGCGCGGGACTCCTTGAGGTCGGTCGACCGGATGGGCACTTCGCCGATGCAGCGGATCCGGGGGTGCTTCTGGAGCTGCCTGTAGATCTTCAGGTCGATGTCGCCCATCGGCTTGACGATGCGACCGATGACCAGGCCGAGGATCGTGAGGTCGTTGTCCGGGCGCTCGGCCCGGCGCATGACGGCGATGTGCTGCGCCGTCTGCATCTTGACGGCCTTCATGGCCCACTCGTCGACGTCCACCAGGATGATCGCCGCGTTCGCGGCGGCGGTCTGCGCGTCGGTATCGGTGTCCAGCGCCGGGCGCAGGTCGAGCAGGATGAAGTCGTACAGGTGGAGGACGTGGGAGAGCATCCGGCGGTAGAGGCCGATGCCTGCGCCGGACTCGCGCATCCGGGACGGCAGGAAGCACATGTCCATGCTGGCGGGCAGGATGTGGATGTTCGGCACCTTGGTCTCGGAGATGAGCGGCCGCGGGTCGCTCATCTCCAGGAGCACGGTGGCCTGGGTGGGGCCCCGGTCCTCGTCGAGCAACGGCACTTTGCACGCCATGGTGGCATTGCCCTGCGGGTCGCAGTCGACCACGAGAACGCGCTTGCCGTGCTCGGCGAGAGCGCCGGCGAGGTTGATGGTGGTGGTCGTCTTGCCGACGCCACCCTTCTGGTTGCACAAGGCGACGATGAACGCCTCGCCGGGGCGTGGCCCGGGCAGGGCCGGGACGCCGAGGAAGGGCGCCGTCGTGGTTTCGGTCATGCAGGGACGATAGCCACTGGAGCATCCGGCGCGGGGCGGCACGTCCGGACCTCACTCCATCCGGTACTCACGTCACCGCAGGCGCAGATTCCCCGACCAAGATCATTCTTGCACAATTGGGCAAGAATGATCTTGGTCGGGGATGAAGGCCCCGGAAACACAGAAGGGCCCGCCCCTTCGGCTAATGCCGAGGGACGGGCCCGTCGCGTGCAGGTCTGTAGGGCGGCGGCGATCAGGCTGCCGCGGCCGGAGTTAGGGCGAATCGGAGTACGCCGGGCCAGATGGCGCCGCAGATGCGGCACTCGTGGCCGAGCGGGCTGGGGGCGCTGAGGGCTCGCATCTTGGCCGACATGTAGTGGCCGGTGGTGGTCAGGCGGCTGCAGTCGGGGCAGCGGCTGGGAACGGCCAGCAGCTCGAAGTCGCCCAGGCCGGCGACCTCGAGCAGGGTGACCGCCTGGGCGCCGGCCTCATCGGGGCTGGCGAACTCGAAGCTCCAGCCGCCTTCGCCGTCCTCGTCGACCGGCTGCTCGGTGAGGGTGCCGAAGGTATGGGTGAGGCGCGGAAGCTCGCCGACCATCGGCCGGTAGCGCTCGAGGCGTTCGGTGCGCAGCAGGCGGTTGGCGGCGGCGGTCATGCGGCGGGGGTCGTGGTGGCCGAGGGCGAGGTAGGCATCGCCGTCCTCGTCGCAGCAGGCGATCGTCAGGCCGTAGAGGGTGGTGAAGCCGGTGGGGACGGTCATGTCGGTGGTCCTCCTGGTGGTCAGTTGGAGTGCTGGCGCAGGTGCTTGGTGACCTCGGGGGTGACGAGGAGCTTGAGGTGCTTGGTGATGGTCTCGTCGCAGGCGGAGCAGGTGGCGGCGTAGCCGGTGCGGCCGGTGCAGTCGCTGGTCGGGTCCTTGGGGAGGCCGGTGCGCTGGTTGACCTGGTGGGTGCAGGGGGTGCCGTCGGCGTGGACGGAGGTGATGGGCATGGTCACGCGGGCCATCGGGGGGTTCCTTCCCGGTGTTAGGCGGCGAGGGTGTGGGTGAGGGTCTGGCGGCGGCCGCGGCGGCCGCGGCCCTTGTCGGCGTACATGGCCTGGTCGGCGGCGTGCAGGAGCGCCGACAGGCCGAGGTCGGGGTGGCCGGTGGTGCGGGTGGCGGTGCCGATCGAGGCGCCGACGGCGAGGACCTGGCCGTCGTGCTCGACGGGCTGCTCCAGGAGTGCGCGGAGCTTGGCGATCCGCTCGGGCAGGTCTGCGGGGTCGGTGTCGAGGACGGCGGTGAACTCGTCGCCGCCGAGCCGGCCGCACGCGGCGGCGGGGCCGGCCCAGTCGGCGAGGCGGCGGCCGATGGCGGTCAGGACCGCATCTCCGGCCTGGTGGCCGTATGTGTCGTTGACCGTCTTGAAGTCGACCAGGTCCAGCATCAGCACCACCGGGTGGCGGGCGGTGGTGAGCAGCTGCTCGGCGGCGGCGGTGAAGGCGGCGTGGGTGGGCAGGCCGGTGAGCGGGTCGCGGCGCGCGGTCTCCAGGCGCCGGGCGAGGTCGTCGCGTTCGGCGAGCAGTGCCAGGGCGGCGGGTAGCAGGGCGGCGACGTCGCGGTGCAGGGTCCAGGCGGCGTCGATCGCCGGGTCGGAGTCCGGGCCGGGGCCGAGCGCGTGCTGGTAGCGGGACAGGCTGGCCTGGGTGCGGGCTATGGCCTCGGGCAGGTCGGTGATGGTGGCGGGCATGACGGTGGCGCTCCCCTCGGTGGCGGGTGGTCAGGGCTGCTTGGGTTGCAGGGTGATCAGGCGGCCGACGCGGACCTGGTAGTGGCCGGCCCAGCCTCGGTGCGGGTGGTCCGGGTCGACGGCGAGCACTACGTACTGCTCGGTTGCGAGCATCCAGGCGGCCCAGGGCAGGTCGATGACGTGCGGGCTGGTGGCGTTGACGCGGGTCGCGGTGGCGATGCGCAGCAGGTACAGCGCCATCCGCTGGCTGTAGGCGGCGGGGGACTCGCTCTTCGCGCGGGCCGGGTTGGCCGCGGCGGCGTAGTCGCCGAGCGGCCGGGTCGCGGTACCGGCCGGGCCGTACGGCCGCCGCTGGTGCAGGCCCCAGGCGGGGTCGAGCAGGTCGGCGTCGGGCGGGCAGTAGCCGATCACGGCCTCGGTGCCGCCGCCGGGAAGGGGCCGGGTGGTGTAGAGGAGCGCGTAGGCGCCCCAGTCGGGGCCGGCGCCCCCGCCGGTGCGGGACAGGGTGACCTGTCCCGCACCGGTGAGGTGGCCCGGCGCAGCGGTCGGGCGGCCGGCCATGGTCAGCCGGCGAGCGCGTCGGGGTGCGCGGCGTACCAGTCGCGCAGGATGCCCTGGGGAATGACGCCGCGGTCGGCGACCTGGTAGCCGTGCTGGTGGGCCCAGGCCCGGATCGCGAGACGGGTGACCTTGTCCGCGGGCTGCGCCAGCTCGGACCCACCGACTGCACCGCCCGCCCCGACCCGGCTGGTCGGCGCCGAAGTGGTGGGCTTGCCGGCCTTGGCGTCGCGCAGGGCCTGCTCGGCGCTCGCCAGCTTCGCCTTGAGGGTGGCGACCTCGGCTTCGTGGGCGGCCACGGCCTGGTCGGCGGTGCGCTGCGCGGCGAGCTTGTCGAGCGCCTGGCGGGCCTGCTCGGCCAGGCGCTGGACCTTGGCCTGCGGGTGCTGCTCGCCCCAGGCGAGCAGCTCGTCCACGGCGGTGCCGAACTCCGAGTCCGGCCCGGTCTCGGAGTTCGGGTGCTGGGCGGCGAGGGCCTGCAGCTCGTCCTCGGTCAGGCCGGTAGCGGCGAGGATCTTGAGCGGGCTGTCGCCCTTGGCGCGCATGGCCAGGGCGACCTCGCGGGTCACCGGGTCTACGGCCGCCAGGACCTCGTCCTGCTCGTCGGTGGTGGTGAGGGTGTCGGACACAGGGGTACCTCCGTGAAGGGTGTCGGGACGGCCGGTGGCGGTGTCGGCCGGGGTGGTGGCGAGGTGCGGGCGCAGCGGGGCGAGGTCGTCTTCGTCGTGGGGCAGGCCGAGCACGCCGAGGAGCAGGACCAGGTCGTGCTCGTCGTGGGCGCGGCGGGCCGCCTGGGCGGCGGCGTCGGCGTCCTGCTCGGTCGTGGTGGGGGAGTAGTCGATGCTCTCGGCGGCGATCAGGACCGTCGCGGGGTTGGCGGTGTCGGACGGCACGTCAGCCCACCGCGGGCGCGAGGAACCGGACGTCCCAGGACGCCAGGACGTACAGCTCCAGGACCTCCAGGAGCAGCTCGTCGATCTCGGCGTCGTCGCCTGCGTCCGCGTCGGAGACGTAGACGCACGGCGGCTCCGTCAGGCGCAGGTGGACCGCCAGGCGGCGGGCGGGGGCGTCGTCGATGTCGATGTCCTCGCGCAGTTCCCAGATCTGCCCGGGCGCGGCCAGGACCAGCGGGTCGCCGTCGGTGGCGCGCTCGCAGGCCAGGCGCAGCGCGACGGGTTCGGGCAGCAGGTCGTCGTGCTGCAGCCGGTTGGCGATGCGGCGGATGAGGGTGCCGGCCAGGTGCGGGCCGAGGATCAGGTCGAGCGGCACGGCCTGGCCGTGGTGGTCGGTGCTCATGCTGCTGTCTCCCTCGGACTCGAAGCGGCGGTGCGGGTGGTGGGGCGCAGGGCGGCGAGGAGTTCGGCGCGGTGCTCGGCGGCGCGGGGGTCGGCGGGCGGGGGCAACGGCAGCGCGGTGCCGGTGCGGCGGCGGGCCGGCGGGGCGGGGCACTGGGGGACGAGCTCGGCGGCCAGGCGCTGGTCGAGGTCCTCGGGCAGGTGGGTGCTCACCGCGGTCCTGCCTTCCTGGGGGTGACGGGGGCGAGCAGGAGGCGGTGGAGCAGGGAGGCGTCGTTGTGGGCGTGGGTGGCGGGGCGCCCGCAGGAGAAGCAGTCGGCCTCGGGCCCGGTCCACGCGACCGAGCAGGTCGCGCAGGCGTAGCGGGAGCGGTGCGGGCGGGGGGCGAGTCGGCCGATGGAGCGGATCGCGGTGGCGGCCTGGTGGCGCTGCTGCGGGGACAGGGTGGGGTGGAGGGCGGTGCGGGGGAGGAGGGCGGTCGCCATACTGGGGTGTCCTTCTGATCTCGTGTCGGAGGGGGCCCGGGTGCGGCCGGTCGGCTGTGAGAGGCGTGGTTCGGCCGCGTCCGGGTGAAGCTGCGGCCCGCCTGATCCGTCAGGCGGGCCGCGGTGCTGTGTGCAGGGGTGGGTCAGCCCGGGTAGTCGTCCGCGTTGGCGTAGGGCGGGGCGCTGGCCCAGGGGTCCTCGTCGGAGAGCGGAAGCGGTTGCAGTCGGCGCAGGCCGAGGCAGCGGTGGCGGTAGCCGGGCTCGTACGTGTAGCCGGTGCCGCCGCACTCGCAGTCCTGGCCATGCGTCAGGCGGTAGCGGCCGAGCGGGCAGTCGACGGGTTCCTGGTGAACCGGGATGTGGATCCCGTCGCCCTGGTCCTCCCAGGTCAGGGTCTCCATCACGACGCCGTCACCGCCGCAGCCGCCAGGGCAGTCGGCCGGGTGCTTCTCCTCCTGTTCGTCCGGGCACGGGGAGCCGTCCTCGTCGTAGTCGACTTCGCCGAGGACGGCGGCGGCCTGGCGCAGCAGCTGCTCGGCCTCGTGCATCTGGGCGGCGAGCCCGGGGTGATCGGCGGCGCGCAGGTCGGTGGCCAGGTCGCGGACCAGGTCCGCGAGCAGGTAGGCCGGCGCCTGCTCCTGGAGGGCGGTCAGCACGTCGGCGGGGTCCGTCCAGTCGCCGGAGGAGAGCCAGTCGTGCAGGTGCCCGACGCCTTCGCGCAGCGGCGGGCAGGGCAACTCGCCCCACCGGTCCAGCTGCTCGGCCGGGGCGGTGTCGCGGTCGGCGACGGCGCTGCGCCGCTGCCGGAGCGTGATGCCCGCGGCGGCCAGCACGGTGCCGGCGGCGGCGGTCAGGAGTGCGGTGCGCTTCACGCTTCTCCGATCCAGGCGCCGGTGGGGTCGTCGCTGCCCAGCGTCGGCACCGGGGTCTCGGTGGGGTCGGTCTCGACGATGGGCAGGTGGACGTGGCGGTGGGTCACCTCCACGTCCACGCCCAGCTCCAGGAGCAGTGCGGCCGTCTTGCGGGCCAGGGCGACACTGCGGTGCTTGCCTCCCCTGCAGTAGACGTGCAGGGCGACCGTCTGGCCGGGCAGGGCTGCGGCCTGGGCGAGGGTGCGCAGTACGGTGCGCTCGGCGATCTCGACGGCGCCGGGGGTCTCGAGAACGTAGTCGTAGACGACCTGGTCCAGGCCGCTGGAGTGGAGCATCACGTCCCGGACCTCGGGGTCCTCCGGGGGGTTGCGCAGCGCGGTGGTCAGATCGAGCGTCAGGGCGTCGCCGAGCGGCGGGTCCTGGTGCAGGATGCCGTAGCTGGTGATCTCCACGCGGGTGTGCGGGGCGATCAGCGGCACCAGCAGCTCGCAGATCATCTGGACGTTGCCGCCCACCCAGCTCGTCAGGTCCCGCGCGGTGCGGCCCGGGTAGTGGGGGAGGCTCTGGGCGGGGTCGGTGTGCTCGCCGGCGGTGCGCAGGTGGCCGATCGCGGCGGCGAGCTGGGCGATCAGCGGGGACTCGGTGCGCTCCAGCTGCCGCAGACGGCGGTCGCAGGACGTGGTGGTGTCCGCGGTGGTGTCGGGTGCCACGGTTCTCCGATCACAGGGGGTTGGGTACCGGCCGGGTGGCCGCGCCGCGCACCACCGCGCCCCGCCGCCCGGGCCTGGATGGCCGGTGCGCGGGGCGCGGTGGTGCGCGGCGTCACTGCCCGGTGGTTGATGACGGGTCTCGCTGAAGCCCTCGCAGGTTCTGGCGGCGGCTGTCAGCGGGCGAGGACGGCTGCGGCTACGGTCTCGAAGGCGTGGTGGCACGCGCCGTCCATGCAGTACGCGCCGTTGATGCCGTAGTCGGCGAGGCGGAAGAACTTCCCCTTGCCGGTGGCATCGGCGAACCGCTGGAGAACACCACCCGGAACCCTTCGGTCGATCGCGTAGTGCGTCAGCCCGCTGATCGCGAGGGCAGCCACGACCTGTCCGGGGCGCAGCCGCAGGCCGAGGGTGCGGGCAGCAAGGAGAAGAACGGCGGCCTGGGTGGCCGAGTAGGTCAGGCAGTGGACCGCACATGCCTTTCGGCCGGCGGCGGTGCCGTGCGTCGCGATGACGCGTCCCTCCTGGTCGGTCTCGGTGACAGGGGCGGCGTCGGTGGCGCCCTTGGTGCGAGCACAGAAATCGGACTGGACGAGGTGGTCACCGACGTCGGCCCCGACGCGCATCAGGGCGTAGGCGGCGGCGAAGCGGGCGGTGCAGGCGGTGCGGGCGGTGTTCACGAAGTACCTCCGGTGTCGGGGCGGCCGGGACGGCCGCGCCGCGCCCCGGCTGCGCATCGCCGCCTGGCTGGGTGCCGGGATGCGGTGTGCGGCCGGGGCGCGGCGTGAGCGCCCGGATGCCGTCAGCGGGGTACGGAGACCCGGCCTGTCATGGCGGTGGCGTCGTCGTCCAGGCCGCGGGCGAGCGCCTCGGCGGAAGCGGCGACGGAGGCGAGGGTGCCGGCGACGCCGACTACGGCGAGGACGAGTTCGCCGGACATCAGGAGGCCGCGCCGCGCGGCCAGTCCGCGCAGTCCTGGGCCTGGGCGAGATGGGCGGCCGCGAACTCGAGCAGCTGATGGCGCGTGTCGGCCGCCGCGGGGATGGCCCGCAGGTACTGGCCCGCCGCGAGAAGGTGCCCGCCGGCCTCGTCGAGCCGGGTGTCCCGGAGGAGGCTGGCGGTGTCGCGGACCAGCGTGGTGAACGCCGCCAACGTGCGAGGGGCGCGCTCTTCGACGGCCGCCAGGTCGACCAGCGCCGCGGCGTGGCGGCCGATCAGCGCCTGGACGGTCACCGGGTCGGTGGTCTGCGGCGGCAGCGCCTGCGCGTGGGCCGGGGCGAGGTCGTGGCAGTAGACCTGCACCAGGTCGCGGCCGGGCGCGTTGATCCGGCCCGTGACGCTCACCGGTCGGCCGACCTCCACGGCGTCCCGGTCGAGCAGCTGCCTCCAGGTGCGCGGGAAGACGACGACCTCGATCTGTCCGCTGGTGTCGGTGAGCGTGAGGCCGGCCCACTCGTTGCCGGACTTGTTGGTGTGCCGGCGGGCCTCGGTGATGGTGCCGGTCAGCCGAACCTCGCCCTCGATGCGGCCCGAGGTACGCAGGTCGGCGATGGTCTGGCGGGTCGGCGCCGGGGGCGGGCAGACGGGCTGAGCGTTGATCACGTGGTCCTCCATGGTGGTCTTCGGTCTCGGCCGGGCGGCCGCTCCGGCCCACCACGGCGCTCCGCTCGTCGGGCCTGGCTGGCACCGGGGGCGGAGCGGTGTGGTGGGCAGAGTCAGTGCCCGGCTTGCGGGCCGCGTAGACGGCTTGGCTCTGCCTTCGTGGGCGGGGGTCGTGTCCGATCCGCCCGGCGGCTGGGGGAGGATCGCGGTTTGCCCGGCGGCGCGGGCATCGGGGTGTCCGCACCGCCAGAGCGGGTCACCGGGTCACGCGGACAGGGCGATCTCTGCGGCCATGCCGTCCAGCTCGGCGAGCTCGGTAGCCGCCAGGCGCAGGTGGACGTGCTGGTCGGCGTCGTCTGCCATCAGTGCGTCGGCCAAGTGCCGGTACGCCTCGTCCGCGGTGTCGGCCTGGCTGTCGTAGACGCTGCGGCAGCCGTCGAGACGTCCGGACAGGGTCTCGACCAGGTAGGTGAAGGTGCGGGCGTCCATCACCAGCGGGGCGGGCAGCTCCGCGCCCGGCAGAGCGTTGATGGCCGGGATCAGGTTGGAGGAGTAGGTGGCGATCAGGGTCTCGAACGTGGTGGGGCTGGTCATGGCGGGTTCTCCTCGGTTGGTGGTGCGGCAGGGGACTGAAGGTCAGTCGTTGGCCGGGCGGCCGCGCCGCTCACCGGAGCGCCCCGCCGACCCGGCTGGGTGCCGGGGGCGGGGCGCAGGCCGGTGGGCAGCGTGAGTGCCCGGAGCAGGAGGGGCGACGGCCTTAGCCGGTTGGCCGGAGCGGCGTCACGAGGGCGTCCTCCACCGACGCGGCGGCGGCCAGGGTGGCGAGCTCCTCGCGCTCGGCGTCAGTCAGCTCCGAGCAGGGCAGGCAGCTGCCGAGGGTCTTGAGCGGCAGGCAGAACTCGTAGGTGACCCGGCAGATCGGGCAGGTCTGACGGGCCTTCATCGCCTTGGCGAGGGCAGCGGCCCGAGCGGGGGTCATCGGGCGTACCGGCTTGGCGCCGGCGACCGGGAAGAGATGGCCGACGCGCTTTCCGCCTCGGCACACGATCTGCGCGGCGACGTCCTGGCCGCCGGGGCGCAGTCCCATCTCGCGCAGCTGGCGGCGGGTGGCCATCCGTTCCTTCTCCGGTCCGAATTTCCACGGGAACGTCGGGGTGCCGCCGTTGTTCTCGCCGGCCGGGTCGAGGTCGATCGCGCGCACCGCGCTCTCCTTCCTGGTCAGCCGGTGGTGGTGGCCTGCTTCTCGAAGTGCTCGGCGAGGTGGCGCAGGATGCCGGCCACGATGGCGGCCGAGATCTGGCCGTGCACCTCGGCGACGCTGTTCTTGTCGACGGTGATGATCAGCGGGTAGTCGTCGGTGCTGAGCACCTTGACGTCGAAGTCGCGCATGGCTGCCTCTCGGTGAGCTGGTCGGGGCGGGCGCCCGGCCGGGACCTCGCGGCGGCCCCGGCCGGGTTGGACGGCTACTGGTCGGCGTCGCCGAAGGAGTCGACGGGGCCGCTGTCGGTCGGCTTCGGCCGACCGGTGGCCGCCTTGACGGTGATCTTCGGCTTGATGCGGACGAGGACCGGGACGACCAACACCGGGCGCAGCCGCAGGCCGTGGAGGGCGATCGTGCTGAGCAGGACCCAGCAGGCGACGGCCAGGGCGGTGGCGACGGGCCGCCCGGTCTCCGGGGTGGCGGCCCAGACCATCGCCGCGGTCGCCGCGCCGTAGGCCACCCACAGGGCGCGGGCGCTGGTGAAGCCGATCGCACCCGCGATGAACAGGACCGGTCCGGCGGTCTGCCACAGCGCCCACACGGTGACCGAGTCGGCGGGCAGGCCCCCGTGGGTCACGAGGTAGTCGTGGACGGGCCGGGTGACGGTGGCGACGACGCCGCTGTGGTGCGCGCCGACCATGGTGTGCTGCCAGAAGCCGACGACCAGCGGAATGACACTGTCGACGATGCCGACGAGTGCGGCGTAGGCGGTCAGGTAGACCAGAGCACGCAGCCAGGCCGCGGTGGTGGGCCAGCCTCCCATCAGGGCGGCCTCGATGTCGCGGCCGCGGCGGCGCAGCCACGGCCGGGCGGTGTAGCGGCACCAGAACCGCAGGTCGTCGTCGCGGGCCCACAGCCACGGAACGGCGCGCTGGTCGAAGAAGGCGGCGATGGCCTGCCGGATGCGGGTCAGCCGCCCGGCCTGGGCGGCCGGGGCGGGCAGGAGCTTCACCAGCTGCCCGTACGGCTGCTGGTGCTGGGCGCGGTCGGTGTGCTCGGTGGTCATGGGTGGCTGCTCCTCAGTGCTGGGCGCCGGTGGGCGCTGTAGGGGAGTGGTGTGCGGTGGCCGCGGGGGCGGGCGTGGGCGGGCAGGCCGAGGTGGCGTCAGCGGCGACGCCGAACTTCACGGCGAGCCAGAAGCCGGCGGCTATGCCGATGGCGAGCAGGACCAGGTGCCGGTTGATTCGCCACCAGGTCGGCGACGGCGGGGCGGTGAGGACACCGATGACGGTCGGGGGAGCGGGCTTGCGCCACAGCGCCAAGGCGGGGCCTTCCTGGATCGGGGACACAGGGCGGTGCGGGCCGGTCGGCCTGCCCCGACGCCACCGCGCCCGCCCCGCCGGGTCGGCGGGGCGGGCGCGGTGGAGACGAGACGGAGCGGCCGGATCAGCAGCCGCTGGACCGCAGGGTGGCGAACTGGCCGCGCAGGTACGGGTGACCCGGGAAGGCGTCGCGGCCCGTCTCCTCGATCACGGTCTCCAGGACGCCGGCCTTGCGGCCGGTGCGCAGGATCCGCTCCAGCAGCTCGGCGACCTCCGGCCGCTGGATCATGGCGGGCAGGTCGGTGACCAGGACCCGCACGGCGGGCTCGCTGGAGTGCGCGCCCTCGGCGAAGGCGGCGTCCTGGCGTTCGCGGATCAGGGCGGCGGCGGCCTCCAGCAGCGCGATGCTGCCGGGGACGCCGGCGCCGTGGCGGTCGACGTGGTCGGCCAGGTCGTGGTGGCGCTCGCCGGGGTCGGTCAGCCACACCTCGGTTCCGGCTGCGCGGGCGGTGGTGACCAGGGCGTGCAGGGCCGGGGTGCGGCCGGCGCCGGAGGCCGGGACGGTGTTCACGGTGTGCTGGGGCTCGAACACGGGGACTCCTTGGGTGAAAGGCTGTTGCGAACACCTGGCGGTGCGTCAGGCTGGTGCGCACCGTGCAGGACGAGAGAGGGGAAACGCCGTGGGCTTCTTCACTCGGCGGTGGGAGCCGGACTTCACGTTCGACGCCGTGGTGGCCGGCGGGATCGCCTACGACGTGTGGACCGACGACGACGGCGTCGTGCACCTGGACGAGGACTACGACCCGGATCTGGTGATCGTCCCGGACGGCGTGGTGATCGGGGACTACGTGTATGCGGCGTACCTCGGTGACGACGGCCGGCTCTACCTCGACGAGGACGACGAGGACTGAGCCCGGCCTTCGCAGCTCAGCGGACGTTGTTGTTGACGGTGCCCTTGAAGAAGCCGGCGGACTGCTTGCCGATGTTGACCTCGACCTGCTTGTGGAAGAGAGCGTTGACGATCGGCGCGCCCTCGCTGCCCGCAGGGCGGGCGGTCATCTTGGACTTGAGCTTGCGGGCCGCCGCGACGGTGACGGCGGCGGCGACCGCGAGGAACAGCGCCGCGTAGCCGAGGAACTCGGCGCCGTCGTGGAACCACGGCCCAGCCAGTTGCAGGCCCCCACCGGCGAGGTAGATCGCGCCGCCGGCCGCGAGCATGCCCATCGAGGTGATGCCGCCCAGGACGACGGCCTGGCCGACGAGGGGGCTGACGCCCTGCCAGGCCGGGGGCGCAGCCGCGGGGATCGGGTCGGGCTGGGCGGCGGCATAGCGCTGCGCCTTGTCCAGCAGGCTCGGCTCGGGTACCGGCTGCGGGGCGGGCGCGGTGGGGAGGGGCTGCTCCTGGGTGCGGAGGGCGACGAGCTGGCCGGTGGTCGGGTCGAGGGCGGTGATGTAGCCGGGCGGCAGGATCAGGCTCTGCGGGTGGGTGGGCTCGGTGTCGGGGGCGGGAGCGAAGTCGGCGTAGCGGTCGGTGCTCATCGGGGACCTCCCGGGGAAGTGGTGCGGGGGATGTGGGGGCGGGGGCTGCGGCGTCTTCTGGGGCCCTCGCTCGAGGCGAGGACCGGGGGAGGCGTCGCGGCCGGGTCAGACGATCCGGCTGAGCGCGGCTCCGGTGCTGGTGAGCAGGTTGCTGATGGTGGGGGCCAGGCTGCTGGAGGCCAGCAGGAACCCGGCGATCAGCGCGACGATGGCGGCGCTGTACGTGGTGCGGCCGGAGCGGGCCAGGATGATCGTGATGACCGTGAAGACCAGGGCGGCGGAGACCGTCATGGGAGAACTCCTTCGGGTTGGGTTCGGGCAAGGTGAAGGCCGCCGCCTGCGGTTGCGGCGGCGGCCTGCTGGGGCGGGTCAGTAGTCGGAGTCGTCGGAGTCGTCGTAGTCGGTGTCGTCGGTGTCGTCGCGTTCGATGCGCTGCCACACGCCGCGGCTGACCGGCTTGGCCAGGCCGCGGTCGCGCAGCGCGGTGGCGGCGTTGGAGACGCTGGTGGGGTTCTTGACGTCCGGCAGGGCGGCGCGCAGTTCCTTCAGGCTCATCGGGCCCTGGGCGAGCAGCTCGTACACGCGGTCCGGCAGGCTGTCCTTCGCCTCCCCGCCGGCCTTCTTCTTGGCGCCGCCCTTGGCCTTGGCGAGGGCCGCGATCATGGCGCCGTCGCCGGGTGCCTCGGTGATGCCGTTGAGGGCGAGGAGGGCCTGGAGGACGACGGCGAGCTGCTCGTGGTCGTGGCGCCAGGCGTATGCCTCGGTGGCGGCCGCGGCCTCGCCGGGGGTGAGGGTGGGCGGCTCGTCGTCGCCGAACAGCTCGATCAGGTCGACGTACAGTCCGTCTTCCTTCTGCGCGGTGAACGTCCTCATGAACTCCGCGCGGCCGTCGGTGAAGATGTACGCCATGCCCGCCGTGCTCTCGCCGTCGTCGTCGTCCTCGCCGTCGAACAGCGCCTCGATCTGGCCGGTCTCATAAATCCGCGCGGGGATGTTCTCCATCTGGAAGCCGAGCGGCGCGATGCCGTCCAGGCCCATCGCCTGGGTGCTGGAGGACAGGGTCCGCATCAGCACGACCATGCCGGACTTGCCCTGCTGGCGGATCGCCTCCTCGTCGCCCAAGTCCTTGAGGTGCAGGGACTGGACGGCGAGCCTCACCCCGACGCCGACCTTGCGGCCGGTCTTCTGGATGTCTGCGATCAAGTAGGCCGCGAGAGCCTTGATGATCTCGTTCGGGTGGGACAGCAGGCGGTTGATCTCGTCCAGCGTGATCGACAGCAGCCGCCAGGGCCGGCCGAGCGCGAAGTCGCCACGCTCGCGGCTCTCGCGCTCGCGGTACTTCATGACCGCGTGCGCGGCCAGCAGCATCCCGAGCGTCTCTGTCTCGCCCTTGGCGAACCAGTCGACGTGCCCCTCCGCCTCCGGGAGGGACTTGCCGCCCTGGAGGTCGCCGACCCACGAGATGACGCCGGAGAGCTTCTCGCCGACCAGGAGCAGCAGCTGCAGCACGCTCTTGCCGGCGCCGGTGGCCCCTGCGGTGATGCCGCGGATCGCGCCGAGCTGCGGATCCCACAGCCGCACCTTCGAGGGCTTGCCGTCGTGGCGGACCCCGATGGCGATGCGGCCCTTGGAGTCCATCGTCAGGTCCTCGGGCGTCGCCTTGCGGACCTTCATCAGCGGGTTGCGCTGGTAGATGGAGACCAGGCCGTTGCGCACGCCGTCGGTCTCGATGACCAGCCGGGAGACGTCGTCGATGCCGAGCGCCGAGCAGACCTTGCCGTGGGGCAGGTGGATCTCCTTGCCGATCGGGGCCTGGACCTGCACGACGATCCGGTCGTCCTCCTCGCGGTGGCGCACCAGGGCCACCCCGGGCGCGGCCCCGCCGGGGCCGGAGATCCGCTCCTCCCAGAACTCGGGGAAGTCGGCGGCGTCCTGCGGAATCTCGGTGAGGGTGGGGCGGGCGATCAGCCGCATCCGGCCCGGCCCGGAGCCGCGCACCGGGCGCAGCTGGACGCTGCCGACGGGGAAGTCGAACACCGCTGCCAGCGCGGCCTCCGACAGGTTGGGGACCTCGCGGCCGCGCTGCGCGACGATGACGGCCTCGAAGTCGGGGCGGCCGGGCAGGTAGTGCTCGACGGCGACCAGCCGGGTGTTGGCGGTGCGCTCGGAGGTGCTCCACAGCCAGGCCAGGAAGCCGGGGTAGTCGCCGGGCGGGGCCGACGGCGCCCCGTCCGGACCGGCCGGGGCGGGCTGGGGGAGTGCTTCGGGGACCAGGCCCTTGCTGTGGGTGATCGGGGCGGCCCAGGCCATCAGCGCGCCCCAGGCGGCCGGCGCGGCGAGCTGCCACCAGGCGAAGCCGCCGTGCAGCTGCTGGACCACGTCGGCGAGGTAGGCGGCGCTGTAGCCGAGGGCCGGCACGGCGCGCTGCGAGGACCGCAGCAGGCCGACGTGGTCCAGGTCGCCGGTCTCGGCGTCGGGCTTGGACTTGGAGTACAGCCACAGGCCGGTGGCGGTCAGCGCGCCCACCGCGCCGAGCTCCGCGTAGCCGCTGGCGTACAGCTGCGGGCCGGCGGCGACGGCGGCGGCCGCGGCCAGGTGCCAGCCGCGTTCGCGCCTTTTCTTGCGCTGGATCTCATGGCCCGGGACACGCCGGGCGGTGGGAGCGGGGGATTGCGTGGTGGTAGCCACCGGGCCTCCTTCGAAGACGAGGGGCCGCACCCCGCGTGCGGGGGTGCGGCCCTGGTGGATCGTGCGGACGGGTGGTCAGCGGACCCGGTTGAAGCCGGGCTTGGGCTGGCGGTACGGGGAGGCGTTCACGGCCTCGTAGACGCCCCGGTACTCGCGCTCGTGGGCGTCGCGGAATCCGCGGGCGCTGGTCTCCATGGCGTCCGCGCCGGAGGCCAGGTCGCCCGATGCCTTGGCGACGTGCTGCAGGGCATCGGAGACGCCGAGGATCTGCACCACGAAGACGTCGTCGACGTCGGCCTGGCGGCACATCTCCGACAGGGTCGCGGCCTTGGAGGCGTTGGCGGCCATGTGCCGCTGGAGCTGGCGCATGCCCTCCTTCAGGCGCAGCGCCTGGGCGGCGAGGGCGGTGACGCGTACGGCCAGGGACCGGAAGCCGTTGCCGCCGCTGCCGCCTCCCGTGGGGGAGGGGGCAGCGAATCCGGACGATGCGGGGACGATGTCGGTCATGGGCTGGTTCTCCTTCAGTCCTCGTTGTGGGCGCGGGAGCTGGGCACGGCGAGGCCCGCGTCGGCCGTCGCCTGGGTGATGGGCCGGTAGGCGTCGAACATGGCGTTCTCGGCCACCTCGGACAGCTCGGCGGCGTTCAGCGAGCTGGCCTTCATCTCCTCCGCCTTGCGGGCCACCAGGTCCATGGCCTCCGCCAGGCGCTCCATCGCCGACGCGGTGATCCGGCCGATGACGTTGTGCCGGGTGCGCAGGTCGACGGCGAGCTCCTCCAGGGACCGGCGGATCCGGCGGGCCTCCCTCGCGAGGCGGGTGCAGACCTCGTGCGCGGCGAAGCTCTCGGCGGTGAGCTGCTCCAGGACGTCCAGGGTGTCGTCGAGGGTGACCTCGGTGGCGTGCTCACTGGACATGCCCGCCACGGTGGTGCCGGTGGTGCGGGTGGACAGCGACGACGTCATGCCGGTCGTCCCCTTTCGGTCGGGTGCGGTGGTTCCGGGGCGCTTGGTGTGCGGGGTCGGTGCGGGGCCCACGGCGCGTGCCCCGGTGGTGACCGCCCCGCCCCGGCTGTCCGGGTTCTTGCTGGGCCGGTCCGCACGCTCCACCGTGATCACGGTCTCGGTGGTCGCGTACGCCGCCGATTCCCACGGTGAGCGGCGCCGGCCGCCGGGCCGCCAGGTGGACCAGAACTCGTCGTCCGGGCCCGCGTGGGAGGCCCTGCGCTCCTCCCACCGCTCGCGGGAACGGCGGTGGGCGCGAGCCCAGAACCCGCCGCCGCGCGCAGAGTGCTTGCTGCCGCCCGGAACGGACCCGCCCGGGCTCGTTCCGGCCGGCCCGCCCGGCGGCGTGGTCCCGCCGGGCTTCGCCTTCTTCTTCTTTGCGGCCTTGCGCCGGGCCTTCTTCGACAGCTTCGAGATCACCGGCCGGTGGTTGCGCATCCGCTTGGCCCAGCGCCGCTCGAACTCCTCCCCCACCGCCTCCTTGAAGGAGCCCGGCCGGGTGTTCTTCGCGCGCATCGCGGCCTTCACGCACCGGCGGCAGCGGCAGTCGTAGTCCTGGAACGCCTGCGCGGTGCCGTGCCGCACGCCCGGCGGCAGCTTCTCCTTGGCGCCCACCGCCGACGTCGCCTTCGCCTGGGCCGAGGTGCACGGCCCGCAGCGGCAGCCCTGGTCCCAGCCGTCGGTGGTGCCGTGCGGAACGCCGGCCTTCACCCCGCTGGGCCCGGTGCCGCCCTTGCCACCCTTCTTCCCGGTCGGCGACGTGCCGCCCGGGCCGGTGCCACCCGGGCCGGAACCGCTGGGTCCACCCTTGGGCTTCTTCGAGCGCTTCGAGCGCAGCGTGCCCTTCGGGGCGGTGCCGGCCTTGGGGCTCGGAGTGCGGCCCTTCCCGGCCTTGGGCGACGGGCCGCCGGGGCTGGCGCCGCCGCCGGACCCGGCAGACCCGCCAGATCCGGCGGACCCGGCGGCTGTCGGCCCCTTGCCCTTGCGGAGCCGGGCCCCCGGCCCGCCCTGCGAGGTGCGGTGCGGGCCCCGGCGCGAGAGCAGGCCGCCACCCGAGCCGTCCTTGGCCCCGGGCGAGCGGCCGCCGCCACCGCCTGCACCGCCCGGGGAACCCGCGCGGTCCTTGATGCGGCCGCCGGTCCGGGGCGATGACGCCCCGTCGGCTCCGCCGCCGCCGCCACTGCGGCGGCGCCCGCCCGGCCCGGTGGACCCGCCGGAGGCTCCGGCGGGTCCACCACCCGGCGCCACGCTGCCTCGGCGGCGGCCGGGAGCGTCCGCGCCGAGCGAGCTGGGACTGCGGCGCGGACCCGGCCCGCCGGGCGATCCCCCGCCGCCCCGGCCACCGCCGCTCCAGCCGCCTCCTCCACCGCCCCGGCCACCGCCGGGCCCGCCGCCCCGGGGGCCGGGACCGCCGGTGACCCGGTCACGGCCGAGCATCCGGCGACCCCACTCACCCGCGGACTGGAGCGGGCCCCTGCGGCCGGCCCCCTCGCCCCGGCCGGAGGCCGCGAGGTCCGCGGCGGCCCGGCGCTGCTCCCGGCTGGCCCGCACACCGGTGAGGGCGCCGTGGATGCCGCGCATGGCGGCGACCGCGACGGCCAGGGCGGCGGCGAAGCAGAGCGTGCCGAGCCCCGGCGCCGGGGCCTGGCCGTGCTCGGCGAGGTGACTCTCCGAGCGGAAGGTGTCGGGCACGTGCCCGGGCTCGGGAAGGGGTCGGATCGGCTCCACGACCGCCGGGCTCTCCAGGCCCGCGATCGTCTCCAGCGGTGAGCGGCGGGCGGCCGGGGCGGGGAGCAGCACGCTCTCCGGGGAGGGCGCGGCGGCGGTCTCGGGCGGGTCGGCCGGGGGGCTGTCGGGCGGTTCGTCCGGCGGGCCGGCGGGGTTCATCACCGGGAACAGACGCACGTTGTCGTCGGCCACGGCTCCTCCTTGAAGTTGACAGAGCGTGAGGAATGCGGGACCCTCGCGCGCGCAGGTGCGCGCACCTGCGCCCGCCTTGGGGTCCTCATCGGGCTAGCTGCGCGGTGATGATGATGAGGAAGAGCCTCACCGCGTGTAGTCGGCGTAGAACTTCTGCAGCGTCTCGGCGAGCTTGCTCCAGACCTCCGGACGGCCCGCCAGTTCGGCGTTGGCGGCGACCATCCGGCAGGCGTCGTACATGACCGCTGCCTTCTCCTGCGGGGTGGCGGCGGCGTCCTGGCGGTCCGCCCAGTGCTTGGCGCGGTTCTTCGCTCGGCGGGCCAGGCTCATCGGCGGCCCTCCTGCCGGGGGAAGAAGTCGTTGACGCTGCGCGGGCCGCGCTGGGTCTCGGCGCCGGCGGCCATCGGGTACGGGTGGGCCTCGGCGTCCAGGTAGTCCCCGCCCTGCCCGGCCTGTCCGAACGCGCCGTTGGTGACGTTGCCGGTGAAGTGGGCGAGCGTCTTGTCCAGCGACTTCGCGGCCAGCGCTGCCGTCTGGCCCTGCTTGCGGGCCTTCTTGTCCTCCTTGCGGGCCGCCGCCAGCTCCCGGCGGCCCGGCAGCTCCAGGACCTGGTTGACGTAGGAGACGTACAGCGCCTCGCTGCTGGCCGCGGCCTTGCGCGAGTGCTTCTCCATCGAGCGGATCTCCCGGGCCACCCTCCAGGCCCGGAACCGGGCCGACAGCGGCTTGTCGCCGTCGATCTCGGTCTGCTCCAGGCGCCTGCGGATGATCTCCGCGAGCTGCCCGTACTGCTGGGCGTCGTTCATGTGCTGGTTGCGCTGGGAGTCCGTGAAGGCGCGCATCCCGGCGTCCGTGAACAGGTGGTCGATGTTCATGTGTGGTCCCTCTGATCTGCGGTTTTGCGGCGGGGAAGGAGTTGGTCGGGGTGGTGCTGGGCGTCGGGCCGGCGCCTTCGCCGGCCCCCAGAACGCGGGCGGGCTGGGGACCGGCGGAGAGGCCGGCCCGGTCAGCGGCGGCGCAGGCGGGGGTGGCACCACCAGCAGGCGGGGCCGTGGTCGTGCTCGCTGCGCGCGTGGACCAGCAGGTACGGGGTGGCTACCGCGCAGGCGATGGCCAGGACGACCAGGGCCAGGCCGAGGGCGTACTCGACGGTGCTCATGGCGGGGTTCCTCCACGGGGTCGGTTCTGCTGAACTGGGGTTGTGACTGCTTCCGGCAGTCGCAGCGAGGGCCAGCCCAGGTCGAATGGGCTGGCCCTCACTGGTGGTGCCGGACAAGGTGATGCGCGCGGTGCGGGTGGCCGTCAGGGCCGGTAGCCGGCCGCGAGGAGCTCGGCGGCCTCCTGGCGGTACTCGGAGGCGGTGCCGGCGGAGGAGACTTCGAGCTCGCGCTGGATGTCCGACAGCGGCAGCCGCTGGACGTCCGACACCCGCAGGCCCTCGGCGTCGTCGGCGAGCGCGAGGATCATCCGGGCGACCTTGCGCACCGCCCGCTCACGCGGCTTCAACTTCGCAATGTCCTCGGCTTCGACCGCGAGCCGCTCGATTTCGGCAGCAGCCCGCCGCGTTTCGGCAGCAGCCCGTGCCGCTTCGGCAGCGTCCCTCCTGGACCGCTCGATGTCGGCCAGAGCAGCCTCCTCGCCCGCCCGTTCCAGCGCCGCGAGCCGGTCCGCTTCGGCAGCAGCCCGCCGCGTTTCGGCAGCGGCCTTCTCCTCTTTGGCAGCGATCCGGTCCGCTTCGGCAGTGCCCCGGCGAGCCACGGCGATGGTCTGTGTGTCGATCGCCTGGGCCTCCGCTGCGGCGACCTTGTCGGCCTCGGCGGCAGCGCGGCGGTCCTCCGCCGCGAGCCGCTCGAGCTCCGCCGCATCCCGGTCGGCGGCGGCCTTCGCCTTACGCTCGATCGCCTCCTGATGCTCGGCGGCGGCCGTGCGGGAGCGGGCCTCGGCCATCACCGCAGTCTCCAGCGCCGCCTCCTCCAGCGCGGCGGCCCGCTCGGCGGCTGTGACCTGGGCACTGGCGCGGGCGCGGGCCTCGCCGGTCTCGCCCTCCACCTGTGCGCGGACCGTCTCCACCTGGCCGTCCGCGCGCAGCGCTTCCGTCTCGGCCTGGGCCTGGGCGAGCTTGCGGCGGGTCTCGGCCGCCAGGCGCCGGCGTTCGGCCTCCTCCTTGCGGGCCTCGGCCTCGCGCTCCTGCTCGTCCGGCATCGCCAAGGCCTGGGCAACGGTGTAGCCGAACGGGGCCATCGTCATCGGCAGCAGCTCGTCCTCGGTGGCCTTGCTGATGTCGCCCTTGTGCTTGCGCTTGAGCCACAGCTCGTAGGCGATGAGGTCCTGCTCCCGGCGGACCATCTCCGGGTAGGAGGTGATGCCGTACAGCCGCATCTGGCGGTAGAAGCGCGGGGTCTTCACCGGAGCGAGCATCCAGCGGTGCACCGGCACCCGGTCGGTGGCGGTCCCCGCCTCCAGCCTGGCCTTTTGGATGATCAGGCGGCGGCCGGCCTCCACGCCGACGACGAACAGGAACGGCATGATGCCGTGCGCGGCGGAGCGGACCGGATCGGCCTGGACGGCGCCCTGTGAGCTGGCGTTGAACCAGATCGTGGCGCCGGTCATGCCGTGCGCGGCCATGCGCAGCACCGGCCAGGGCGTGCCCTTGCGGATCAGGTACAGGTCCAGGGCCAGGAACGCCACGATGGAGGCGTCGACGCCCACCGGGAACCACGGCGCCAGGTCCGGGTTGAAGCCCCAGTGCAGTGCGACGGCGGACAGCGTGTCGTAGGACATCGCGAATCCGATGGCGCCCACCAGGATCCCGCCGACGGCCGCCGCCACCGACAGGGCGATCATGAGCGCCTTGGTGCCGCGGCTCTCGCCGGGTGCTTCCGAAGCCGTCGGGGCCGGGGGCGAAACGAACTCGGCTGCGCGCGAAGTCGGCCGGGGCGGGCGCGAAGCGGTAGCCGGTGGAGCCGGATCGGAGTCGGTCGGGGCCGCGGTGCGCGGCCAGTCGATGGTGCTCAAGGTGACCTCCGCAGGGGGCGTTCAAGGTGGGGTCGAAACGGCGGCCGGTGCTCCCGAAACGGCGACTGCTGCTCCCGAAACGCGATCTCGCGTTCCGGGAGCGGCAGTCGGCGAGAGCGAAACCGGGGAAGCTCAACGGGCTGTCGTCGTTGGGTGAGCCCGTCTGGCCATCCGACCGCTGGGTGGTCGGGGTGCCGAAGGGCGGTCGTGCGTGCTGTCACGCCCGGGCTGCGGTCAGCCTGGTCACGTCCAGCGCCAGCTCCAGGGCTTCCGCCCAGGCGCGCAGGTCGCTCGCCGCCCCGGTGGCCCGGACCGCGCGGTAGCCGGAGGTCAGGTCGTCCAGAGCCGCCTTGGCGTTGCGGTACACCTCGGCCGGGCGGTTGGGCTCCTCGTCGGCCAGGGCCGCGATCACGCTGCGGGTGCCGAGGTTGACCTGCACGGCCAGCGACCGCAGGGCCTCGTCGCTGCCGCTGTAGAGGCTCGTCTGGTGGGCCGTGGCGGCGATCCGCAGCCGGGTCCGCTCGATGAACTCCTCGGTCAGCTCGGCCAGGCCGAGGCGGCCCTTGGCCTCGGCGACGCGCTCGCGCCACGCGACGATCTGCTCCGGGGCGGCGGGCTTGCGGCGGCCGTACTGGGCCTGGCTCAGGGCACGCTCGGCCTCGATCAGCTCCATCTCGCGGGCCAGGCGGGAGGCCCGCCAGGTCACCCGGTTGTCCAGGGTGTTCAGCCAGGCCAGCAGCTCACCGAGCGCGGCCATCGGCGCCGGCGAGGTCTCGGTGCGGTCAGTCATCCAGGCGGGAAGCGCCATCGGAGATGTCCTCTCTTATAGGGGCGGTGCGTCGGGCACCGTCGAACGCCGCCGCGCCCCGCTCCCGGCATGGGGGAAGGGGCGCGGCGGCGAACGACAACCGACCGACGTGGTGGTCAGGACTAGTGGTCGCCGGTCAGGCTCGCGACCTGGCGCAGGTGCTCGCGCTGGCGCTCGACGGCGTTGAAGACGTCCTGGTTCAGCGGGTTGCGGCCCCAGCTGTCGTAGTCGCTGCGGGCGCCGAACTCCCAGGCGGTGTCAAGGCCGGCCTTCGCGGCGGCCTCGCGCTGGGACAGGTTGCTGAAGTTGTGCGAGGCGTGGACGTCGACGATGGCCCGGGCCGTGCGGTCCCAGGCCGCAGCCGCCGTCAGCGCCTTCTCCTGGGCGGTGACCAGCTGGAAGACGGTCGAGCGCCACCGGGTCTCGGCGGTGGAGTCCAGGGAGGCGAAGAGCTGGTCCATCTCCTGGCGGGCCTGGGTATAGGCGGTCCACACGGCGGCGGCGCCGAGACCCGCGACGTTCAGCTCGCGGATGTACTGGGCGTCGAACCACAGCCTGTGGGCGTCCTCGTACTCGGCGGCCAGGGCCTCGCGGGCGGCACGGGTGAGGGACTCGTCGTGCCATGCCTGCGCCGGCAGCACCGGCTTCTTCTCGGTGCCGGTGAACGGCTTGAAGGTGAAGACGAGGTTGTTGAACTCGGTCTTCGTGGTGCCCTGGTAGTGCGGGTGGTGACGGCCTTCGAGCTGCTGAGCGATCTTGTCGAAGTCGCTGAGGCTGATCACGAACATGGTGTCCTCCGTCGAAGTGGTGGAGCCGGTGCGTCGGGCACCGTCGAACACCCCCGCAGCCGGCGGTCCGGGGCGGGGGCGAACGACAGCAACCGCTGCGGGTCAGGAGGTGCGGGCGCGGTTGCGGGCGGCTCGGCGCTTCATCGCCCGACGCTCGTCCTCGCTCATCCCGCCCCACACGCCGGCGTCCTGACCGGTGGTCAGGGCCCAGGTCAGGCACTGCTCCATCACGGGGCAGCGGCGGCACACGGCCTTGGCCTCCTCGATCTGCAGCAGGGCCGGGCCGGTGTTGCCGATCGGGAAGAACAGCTCGGGGTCCTCTTCGCGGCACACCGCGCGGTGACGCCAGTCCATGGGGTTACCTCTCCTTCTGCGTCGTGGGTGGTTCGTCAGCGAGCCGCAGGGATGCGGCAGCGGATCCGCTTGCCGATCGCGGACGGCTCGACGGTCCAGCCGGGGGCGAGCACGTCGAGCAGGACCAGGCCGCGCCCGGACTCCGCCTCGTCGCCGTCCGGCTCGGCGGTGGTCCGGCGTGGGCCGGTGCCGGCCAGCGGGTCGTGCACGGCGACGATCGCGTCGTGCTCGGCGCGGTAGACCTCCACGACCAGCGGGACGTGCGCGCCGCAGGCCCGGACCGCGTTGCCGATCAGCTCGGACAGGACCAGCTGCGCGTCCTCGGCCGACTCACGGTCGATGCCGTGGGCGACCAGGA
The DNA here is from genome assembly GCF_029892095.1 of Kitasatospora sp. MAP12-44. Taxonomy (NCBI): domain Bacteria; kingdom Bacillati; phylum Actinomycetota; class Actinomycetes; order Kitasatosporales; family Streptomycetaceae; genus Kitasatospora; species Kitasatospora sp. MAP12-44. Next base: position 31,009 of record NZ_JARZAE010000002.1, on the reverse strand, counting down.
CGGTCAGGGCCAGCGCCCGCACCGTGCTGACCGTCTCCTGGTCGGCCGTCAGATGGGCGGTGATCCCGCCGAGTCGGTTGGCCAGGTAGAGGCCCGGACGCGGGGCGGGGAGCATCGGCCCCTGCGCGGTCAGGCCGGCTGCGATGCCGGTGCCGAAGGTGGTGGTGGTCATCACCGGCCACCGCCCCGGCGCTCCATGGCCCGGCGCAGCAGCTCGTCCGCGTCCGGGTCGCTGTCCCCCGGAGCGGCGTTCAGCTCAGAGCGTGCAATCATGGTGTTCAGCAAGGTCGTTGCCTCCAGTCAGGCGACGTGGACGGCCCCGGGATCGCCTTCCCGGGGCCGTCGCTGTTGTGAGGGCGGTTCCTGCCGTCCCCCCGCCGTCGCCGCACCGGGGATCCGGGGCGGCGGCGACGGGCAGCGTCGCAGGAGAACGCGCGGATCAGGCGTGGACGGGGGCCGGGGCGCCCGTCGCGTAGAGCATCGGCCGGCGGAAGGTCCAGCGCGGGCCGGACCGCAGCGGGCTGCGCGCGGCGACCAGCTTGTCCTCGGCCGGCGTGCGGCGTTCGTCGGTGCGGGGCCGCTCGATGTCGGTGTTCTTCTTCGCCTTCGGGGTGCTGATCTCGATGAGCTGCTCGAGCAGGGCGCGGGGAACGGTGGCGTAGCGCACGGGGATCTCCTCCTGGGACGCGAAGCGGCGGCCCGGAGAGTCCGGGCCGCCGCAGCTGGCTGGTGATGTCGGTTCAGTTCTCGACCGGGCCGGGCCCGGGGGGCGAAGGTCAGACGATGCGGCCCGAGGGGAGCTTGAGCTGCTCGGCGGGCGTGTCCTTCAGCAGCGTCAGCGGGAAGATCGGGCTGCGCGCGCCCCGGATCGACTCGGACCGCTGGGTGTCGGCGGCCTTGACGGCCTCGTCGACCTGGTGCCACTCGGCGGCCCGGCGGGCCGGGTGCTGGTTAACCCTGTCGCGCTCGGCGGCGGCCTGGACCTCCTCGTACAGCGCGCGGTTGCGGCGGTGCTCGGGCTCGCGGCGCAGCAGGCGCAGGTAGTCGGCGCCCAGGCGCTTGCCGTCCCGGCAGTGCTCCTTGCCGGTGCAGGCCGCGCAGCGGGAGCGGTGCGTCTCGTAGGTGCGGCGGGCGGAGTCGGCGGTGGCGGGCGCCGGGTCGAGCTGGGTGATCGCCGGGGCGACCGGCGTCTTCACCTTCTTCAGCACGGTGGTCGGCCGGCGGGCGGCGACGTCGGCGATGGCCTCGGCCCGCCGCTGCTCCCACTCGGTGATCGGCATGTCGATGGTGAACAGGCGGTTGGAGTTGCCGCAGCGGCGGGCGCCGGGGGTGCCGGCCTTGGTGGTGTGGTGCGGGACCAGCTTCCAGTCCTTGCTGCCCTTGTGGGTGGTGAGCGGGCACCAGGTCTTGCAGTCGGGGCAGCCCACGTGCTCGGCGCGGGGCGTGAGGTCGACCAGGTTGCGCGGCAGCTCTGACAGGCGGAGCGGCGGCTTGCAGGAGACGTTCTTCGTGCAGGTCCGGCGCTTGCGTTCGCGGGCGGTGGGGATCGCGGTCGAGGTGGTCATCAAGGGCTCCTCGGAGATGCGGAGGGAGGTTGAGGGCCGCGTCGCGGTGCTCTCTCCGCCCGCCAGGCCGTCCGGAATATCCGGTGCCCTGACGAGCGGACAGCGCATCGGCGCTGCGTGGCAGTCGCGGGGGTTTGGTGGAGCTACCCGGCGCCCACTCGGGCGGCGACTTACCTGCGGTTTCGCGGTGGAACGAAGGCACGCCAAATAAGCCCTGATGGGCGGCACTCGGGAGCCTTGGAGAGCCGCTAGGCGGCCTCCTGATTTCACTAGTGAACAGGTCTGGGGCTTGACCGTCAAGGGCTTCGCTAGTGAAATTGCTTCAGCGATGGCCTTGAGTGCTCCGAACGTGACTGTTCGTCAATCAGGATCCACAGCAGCACGGGTGGGCGCGAGCCTCCCGCGTGGCACTGCTGTGGAACTGAGCAAGGCCCACACCAGCGCGGAGAGAAGGGAGGTGGCCGTGGACACGGCGATCCGGTGGACCGGCCAGAAGGCGCGGCTACTCCAGGAGACGCTCGAGCTTTCGATCCGCGAGTTCGCGAGGAAGCTGGGAGTGGACCCCCGCACCGTCACCAAATGGCGGAAGCACGGGGATGGCCTGACCTGCAACGACGAGATGCAAGAGGTGCTGAGCCGCACCTTGGACCTAGCGTCTGAGGGGCAGCGCGAGACCTTCTACGCCAAGTTGGCCGCCCTGCCGGTGGGCACCGCAGGGGAGCCCGGCCAGCCGGCCGGGCCGTTCGTGGTGGTCTCCCACAAGTTCATCCCTGTGTACGTGGGACCACAGCTCCAGGCTGCGTTCGAGAACGCGCTGCCTCATCCGGAAGGGCCCGGCGGCCTGGAACAGCGAGTCCTGCCACTGGAACACCCGACAGGAAGTTCCGCGACCGCGCACCTGCTGGCCTGCGGCGTGTCCGTGGTTCACCTGGCGGAAGAGCTGACGCTCGGGAACATCACCGAACTCGCCCTGTGGCGCTACCGCACATACCCGACCGATCGAGCATGGGCTGGTGCCAGCCTCAATGCTCTCCTGGACGCCACGGTCCCCGGCCAGCCCAAAGTCGAGGATCCGCAGTACGTCCTGTCCGCCTATGAGCTCCGCGATCACAGCTGGTCGCCGTCAGTCCTTCCGACGGCACTACATCTCCTCACCACTCCCTCCGTGCTGGTCAACCGGCAGAACCCTGAAACCGTCGAGTCCATCGGACCCCACGTGGAGGCAGAGAAGTTCAGCTCGGCCTGGACACACCCCGACGTCGTGCCCTTCCACGGCGGCTCGTCGCCAGGCCTCGCAGGCTGGTCCGGCGTCACCTACCACCCCCAAGCTGACGAGCGCGCCCTGACGGTGCGCGAGATCGTCGCGCTCGAGGTGGACGTCCAGGGCCTGTGGGCGCTCTCCTCTCGGGTCCTCGACTCCATCGAGGAAGGAGAGGATCCGGTCATGCCCGAGAAGTACGGCTGGCGCTACCTCAGAGGCGCGTACTCTCGGCTCCGAGCGTCCCGCCCGGCCGAAACCGCACAACACCGGGCCATGCGAGAGGCGGTCTTGAGCACCAGCGATCTGCCTGACCGCCTCCGTGACGCCCAGGAAGCACTCCGAGACAGTCGTGTGTGAGCAGGCGAAACGACGAGAGGCAGAAATGGACCCTCGGACCACGGCATTGATCGTCATCGACGTACAGCAAGGCTTCATCAACGCGCACAGCGCCGGAGCTGTCCCGGTGATTGTCCGCATGATCGAAGCGTGGAAGTCGGCGGGCGCCCCCATCGTGTTCGCCCGCTTCCAGAACCTGCCGAACTCCCCTTACGAGAGGATCAACGGGTGGACGCGACTGCGGACACCTGAAGAGCAGGCCATCGTGGCGGAACTCCAGCCGTATCTCGGAGACGCCGCCGTGGTGATCGACAAGGGGACGTCGTCCGTCTTCGCTCACGACGGAGGCCGCGCCCTGGCGAAGGCCGGTTGGACCGATCTGGTCTTCGCGGGCATCGACACAGACTCCTGCGTCTACGACAGTGCCATCGGCGCCTACCACTCGGGCTTCTGCCCATGGATCGCCGTTGATGCCTGCGCATCAAGCGGCGGCGAGGAGTACCACTCAGCAGCCTTGCTCCTCGCCCGCCGCAACATCGGCAGCACTCAGCTCATTACGAGCCACGACGCCATCGCACGCCTGACCAGCACCGAAAGGGCCTACTCGTGAGCACTCCGTTCGGCGACCCGGACCTGGTGATTGTTGGTGGCGGTCCCGCTGGGTGCGCGGCAGCGCTGATGGCGGCCAGTCTGGGCCTACGCTCGGTCCTGATCGAGAGCAACGACATCGGCGGCCGGCTGCAAGTCATCGGGGCCCTCGCGAACGTGCCCGGTGACTGGACCGACGGACCCTCGCTCGCCAACGCCCTGGCCCGGGATATCCAGCGAATCCAGGAATCCGGTCACTGCACGGTCGTCAAGGACCTCGCGGTCGCGGTCTCTGCCGACGGCCAGTCAGCCAGTGTCACTCTGAACAGCAGTTCTGTGATCACGGGGAACGCAGTGATCGCGGCCACGGGCGTCTCGTCGGTCACTCCGGCAGAGGCCGATTGGATCTCCGCGCCGGCATCCCTGGATCCTGCACCGCTTTGGCGAGCACGGCCCGCAGACCTGAAGGGCCGCACGTGCGTCCTGGGCGGTGACCGACCGTTGGGTACCTGGCTGCGGGCTCACCCCGACGTGCAGCGGCAGCTCCTGGTCGTCCATCCCGTTAGCGACGATTACAAGGTCGCCGAAGTGCAGCACGACTCCCGAGCCCAGCTGCGCCGCGCACGCCACGTCTCGATCAACCCCGCCCCCGGCGGCGGCTACATCGTCGACGTCGAGGCCGTGAACGGCTCAACCGCGGCTTACGCCTGCGACACGCTGCTCACCAATATCGGCAGCCGGCCCGCCGTACTCTCCGGACTCACCACAGACGGCGACGGCTACTGCCCGCCCGAGTCGCAGGGACCGCGCATCGCGACAGCCGGCGACCTGCGCTCGGCCCGGTTCCAACGCATCGTCACAGCTCAAGGCTCGGGCGCCCAAGCCGTCCTGAGCTGCTACTACTCCACTGCACTGCGAGTCGCTGCGTGACTGAGTGGGCCTACGAGTTCCACACCGAGTTCCACGGAGCCACCTGGAATTCCCGACGATGCCAGCACCAAGCTGGCCTTCGGCAACATCAGCTCCTCCCCTCCCGCAGACTTCGCTAGTGAAATCGGGTACTCTCCTCGCATGACTGCTGCTCGTGATCATCGGCGCCCAGGCGCAGCCGACAGGATCGCGCAAGACCTGCGCGAGGAGATCGACTCTGGCCGACTGCAGCCTGGTGACCGGCTCCCGCTCACGCGGGAGCTGGCGGAGAAGTACAGCGTCACGGGCGAAACCGTGCGGCAGGCAATCATCAAGCTCAAGGCCGCCGGCGTTGTCAGGTCCGTCCAAGGGTCTGGCGTGTACGTCCGCGAGTGGCGGCCGTTGGTCTACCGACCGCAGAGCGAATTCCGGCGCAAGCCGCCAGCCGTCGATATCTTCACCAACCTGCTCCACGACGAGGGGCGCGACGGCACGCAGACCATTGAGGTCGGCGTCGTGGTGCCGGACGAGGCCGTACGACAGCGACTGCAGCTCGCCCCGGGCGAGCGAGTGGCGGTCCGCCGGCGGACGAGCTTCGTCGACGACATGCCCTTCGCCACCGACGACTCCTACGTTCCCCACCGGATAGTTGAGGGCTCGGAGTGGATGACGCCGGGCAGCGTCGAGCGCGGCACCAACAAAGTCCTGGCCGAGCTCGGCCACGAACTCGTCGAATCACTCGACGAGATCTACCCGAGGATGCCGCGTCCGGCTGAGCTGGAGCGGCTCGCTCTTCCCGCTGGCACGCCGATGGCCGAACTGATCAGCACCGGCCACGACCGCGAGGGTCGACCGATCCAGGTGACGATCTGCCTTCTGCCCGGCGACCGCCACGTGATCGTCTACGAGCGGCACCGGCGCACCGAGGAAGACGGGGAGGCCACAAAGTGATCGTCACCTGTGCTGAACTCACCGACCTGCCTCGGTTGACGCAGTTCCGCAGCGATGCAGCAGCGTGGCTGGCCACGCTCGGCAGCGACCAGTGGTCGACGGACTTCCCGAGCGACCACATAGCGCAGAGCATTCGGGCTCGGGAGGTCTTCGTCGTCCGAGAGTCCGCGGAAGCCGAACTCGCAGCAACCATCACGCTCGACAAGGCAGCCGACCCTCTTCTCTGGACGCCCCGCGAGCTTCAGGACGATGTGCTGTACGTACACAAGCTAACTGTCGACAGGAAGTTCGCCGGACGAGACCTAGGCATTCAGCTCTTGGACTGGGCTGGGGATCGGGCAGCACGGTGCGGTGCGCAGTGGCTGCGCCTCGACGCCTGGACCAGCAATACCCGACTCCACAAGTACTACGCGGAGCAGGGCTTCCAGCACGTGCGCACTGTTCTCGACCCCGAGGTCGGAGGATCGGGCTGGGTAGCTCAACGCCCCGCCAAACACGCAGAACATGGCCTCGACGACCAGACAGCTTGCAGATGGTGATGGCCGAGCAACTGGCGAGCGAAGTGATCCGCGCGAGCCCGGGCTTCGACGGGACGGAGCAGGCGCCGATGCGCATCGCTGAAGCCCGGGTGGCGCTCGGGGTGGTGGCTGCCCGGGACGGCGATCTCGACGTCGCGCACCTTCGTGAGCTGCGGAATCCTCGCTGATGGGAGCGAACTTGTCCGGCTATCAGGTCGTTGGAACGTCAGATCGACACGGTGAGGCTGCCGCTACTCTGCGGGTTGTCCACAGGGGTAGGCTGTCATCGTCTGTGATCCAAAATGCACTTCGCCGCCCGAACCCGAAGGTCCGGACGGCGTTCAAGTGGGTCGGCGCCCCTGGCCGGGGGCGGTCCGTCCCGGTCGACCACGCGAAGGGTGGTGACGCAGTGAAGGGTACCCGTACCCGGAACGAGGCACACGCGCGGCACCCCGCCGTGGATGCGACCGGTTCGAGGTCGCTCCGGCGGGGTGCCGTCGTCGTATTTGGACACACCTCTCCCCCGGAGGGGGTCGGTGTGGTGACTTAGACCATCTTGGGGGCGCCGGCCTTTGGCGAGGCCAGCAACCCCAGGGCCGCTACCAGTGGGTGAGACCACCGGTCTGCGGTCTTACGTGAACCGTCCGATGTGCGTCGGACGAGGGCCCGGAACGGGCTCCGGCTTGGCGGCCGGGGCCCGGGAAGGGCGCAGTGCGGTTCTCCAGAACCAGGACCCCCGAGGGGGTCCGCCTTGCTGTACCGGCTCCTGGGAGGGAGCCGACCGGTTGTACCGACCCCCGGCGAGGGGGGTCGTTGTTGCACCCCCGCGAGGGGGCTGTTGTCCCGACCCCCGATGAAGGGGGCCGTTGCCGTATCCACTTGCGAGTAGGAGGGCTCTGTCATTTTGCAGCAGCTCAGCACCCCTTTCCAGTCACCCGGCGCCGCTGCCGAAGGGCGTGGTGTCCCCGGTTTGAGCTTGGAGGATGCGGTTCGGGAGGGGGGAGAGATCTCCTCCCCCGTTCCTGCCTTGGGTTCTGTCCGGGGACCGGTTAGCGGACCGGTTGTCGAACACGCCGCGCGCCCGACATCAGATGTGACGCACATCACTCATTCGGGTGACCCTTCGAGTGTCACACGATCGGGTCCGAACCATGTCGTTCCGGCCGCGACGCCGGTTCCCGGCCAGCGGCAGGAGTCGACCGACGGCGTCGCCGAGCCGGTCCCGGTGGAGGTGTCGAAGTCCGCGCGGCGGTTCGTGCCGTGCGTCCCGGTGCTACCGCGGCTGCTGGTGTCGGCGGCGGACCAGTGGGTGACCACCACTCGCGGCCGGATCGTCTCGGACCCGTACGGCTGGATGCAGGCGGTGCACTGGGTGGTCGCGTCGGGCTGCTATGTCCCGGCCTGGTCGCACGGTCCCCGGGAGACGGGTCGCACCACGGTCCGCGTCGCCCAGGAGCTGGCCGCGCTGTCGCCGTGCCGCCCGGGGGTGGGCTACCTGATGCGGAAGCTCAAGCTGACCGAGCGGACGGTGCAGAACCACCTACGGATGCTGCGTGAGGCCGGCCTGCTGGTCTACATCGCCAAGGGCACGCGGGTGCGCGGCGAGAAGGCGAAGGCGTCGGAGTTCGCGCGGGTGATCCCGGAGGCGTTCGACGTCGCGCTGGGCATCCGGACCGTCGGGGAGAACACCGGCCGGCGGGTGATCGGGATCGCAGAGGCCGGCCGGGCGGTGATGGCGCTGCTCGGCAAGCGGGCCTCGCGCAAGGTCCGGGCACCCAGGGGAAAGACGTCCGCGAAGGCCCCGGTGACCACCGTTCAGGCCGCTCCGGCCGGTGCCTTGTCCCAGGTGTCACAGGCCGCTGACGGCACCTCAGCAGCCGACAGCCGTTGCACCCCAATGGAGGGTGGTTGCTGTACTTCTCCTGCTGACGGTTGTACTCACCTTCCCTCTGAGACAGACGTCGCAAGCGGGAAGCCGAAGTCCACCACCGCGAAGAAGTCCACGAAGTCGGGCCCCGGCGCCCGCAAGCTCAACCAGGTCGGGCAGCGTTACCAGCTGGCCGCCAAGCTGGTGCGCCAGGTGCCGTGGCTGCGCCGCGCCCTGGTTCCGCGGATCGCCTGGGTGGTGCGGGAGGTGTCGGACGCGGGCTGGACGGCAGAGGAGGTCGTCTCCTGGCTGTCCACGCTGGAGGAGCCGCAGCGCGGTAGCTACCGGCCCTCCGGCCTGCTCGCCTTCCGCCTGCACGGCATGACCCAGATGCCCGGCTGGCGCACCCCGAAGGAGCGGGCCCGACAGGTCGAGCACTGGCGCGAGTCCCGCTCCGCCGAGCAGGCCCGCCACGACCGCACCTCGGCGGAGTGGACCTTCACCGACTGGCAGGACCCAGCCACCCGCGCCGCCGCCCGTCTGGTCGACGACGCCTTCGCCCAGGTACAGCAGGCCGGCGGCCAGGGCGCCCAGGCGCTGGAGTTCTTCGCCCAGGACGAGGACGGCCTGACCGACCTTCACCAGCTCACCCGCGAGGACGTCATCGAGCTGCGCGCCCTCGGCCAGAAAGACCCGGAGATGGTCCTGATGGCCATCCGGGACTGCGGTGAGCCCTACGCCCGCCAGCTCTACACCCACGGCCTGGTCGACCAGGTCCTGCGCCTGCGGCACACCGGCCGCATGGTCATCCACCAGACCTGGAGGTCCGCGTGACCGAGACGTCCACCGGCGTCGACATCGCCCGCGTCGCCCTCAAAGCCGCCCAAGATGCCGCCCGCGCCCGGGGCGCCGACGCCCCCGGCGGCCGCAGCTCCACCACCCGACCCACCCGCCGCCGCACCGTACGAGCCAGCGGCCGCGAACCGATCTCGTTCAGCGACGCCCTGGCCGGGCTGGTCGCCGAGCGGGCCTGGGAGGAACCCGCCGCCGGCGGCAGCATCCTCGACCAGTGGACCGCCATCGCCCCCGAACTCATCGGCAAGGTCACGCCGACCCACTACGACCCGCACACCGGTCGCCTCCACCTCCAACCCTCCTCCCCGGCCTACGCCACCCAGCTGCGCCTGCTCGGCCGCCAGCTCGTCGCCCGGATCAACGGCGCGATGGGCCGGGTCGTGGTGCGCGAGCTGCGCGTCCTGCCGCCCCGCGCCGTCTCCGCGACCGGCCCCGACCAGCAGTCCGAACACCGCGCTGCCGTCGAGCAGCCCGACGTCCCGGCCCGCACCCGCGAGGACGCCTGCGACGGCTACCGCCGGGCTCTGGCCGCCCACCAGGCCGCCCAGCGCACCGCCGCCATCACCAACCCGGCCGTCACAGCCGCCATCGCACGCCAGGAACAGGCACTGCTCAGCCGACGCGAGCCGGAGAGCGCATTCACCGACGCCGTCGCCGTCCAGGCCGAGCAGGAGGAACGCGCCGCCCGCACGGCGGCCGCCACCAGCAGCCAGGCCATCGCCGAACGCCGCGCCATCGCCGACAAGGCCGAGCGTGCTGCCCAGGCTGAGCGTGCCGGAACGGTCCCGCTGCGCCCCGCGCGCCAGCCGATGACCCTCAGCGGTGCAGCGTGAAAACGGCGAGCAGACCATGCTCAGTACCGCATCGCCGGAGCGCCCGCGGCTACTACCGTGGGCCCGTGACGAAGAAGCGCAACGCCCGGAAGGGCGCGAACAACAGCCAGCAGGCGCGGCTCCGCAGCCTCCAGCTGCGCTATCCCTTCTATACGCCGTGCACCCAAGCTGAAGCCGAGCGCGAGCTGGGCGTTGATCGGGCAGCGGAACTGCTCGCCCTCCACGACGGCAGCCTCCAGCGCGCTGACATCGAGCTCGACAAGCTGCTGACCAGCGGCACCTTCACGATGGTCGAGATCCGGTTCCCAGAAGGCCGCACATGGACGATGGCCGACTACATCGTCGACTGGAACAACGACCTGGCGGCCGAGGCGGCCCGCGACGACAGCGAGTACGGACCCATCACCGAGGACCAACTCATCGAGACACTGCACCAATGGCACCGCAGCGGTGCAGTGACGCTGAACCGCGATCTGGTGATCGAATGGGCCTCAAGCTCCTGACACCGCCATGCGGGATTCGCGTGACCTGGGCCGCTCCGCAGACCGCCCCCGGACCGCTACCGTCGATCTCGCGGGCACTCGCTCCGGCGCCGCCCGTGACCACCACCGAGGAGGACCAGGTGACCGTCCAGCCCGACCACCAGCCCCCGGCCGCACCCCGACCGGCCACCCTGCGCGAGCTGCGCACCGCACTTAGCAGGTACGGCCTGCCCGGCGACCGCGACGCCTTCGAGCAGGCCCTGCAGGCCGCCCTCGACGAGTCCCCGATCGGCGACCTCGGCGCCGTCGCCGACGTCATCAGCGAGTACCGCCACCGCCTGGTCCTGCGCACCGACCCCGAGGCGATGGCCGCCCTGGCCGCACCAATCGGCGGCCGGCAGTGGAACGTCTCCACCGAGGTCTTCGCCCGGCTGCGCGCCGGCGGTGACCGGTGACCGACCAGCAACCGCCGGCCCCGCTGCACGTCTTCCTCTCCGACGCTGCCGAACAGGCCCTCGCCCAGCTGCGCCCCGGCGAGCTGGACGCGGTCGAGAAGCTCGTCGAGCGCCTGGCCATCCACCCGCGGCTCGGCATCCCGGTGCCGGGCGGCACCGACCCCGAGGTCGACGACTACACCGCCCGCACCGACCCGGCCGCCGACTCCGGCGACCGCATCAGCGTCGTGTACAGGGTCCACGAGACCATGGCGTCGGTGTTCGTGGTCTGGATCATCGCCGGACCCTGACCAGCGTTCACCCCGCCCGCAGAACATGGCCGGCTCCCTCACGCTCGAATCGCGAGGGGGCCGGCCATCAGCGTACGTGTGTCAAGGAAGGTGGTGATCGAAGGTCAGCAGGCGTTCGGTGAACCGCGGTGTCGTCAGGCGCCCTGAGCGGGGCGGTTGTCGATGACGATGCGGGTCAGGGGGCGGCCGTCGACCTGAGCGCTGGAGTCGGCGGGCTTGGTGCCGCGGATCGCGCTGGACAGGTCGGTGTAGTAGGCCAGGGCCATGGCACTGTCCTGGAGGTTGCGGACCGGACCGGTGCTGGCTTCCCAGTAGGTGTTGAAGAGGGCGTTGACGGTGGCCATGAGACTGAGTCCGGGCAGTCGAACGGTCACCATGTCGTCCTTGCCCTCGCCCCCGGCCGAGGGCAGCTGGAAGTACTCGGCAGCCGTGGTACGCGAGGCGATGAACTGCCAGGTGTGAGGGTGGCAGACCAGCTCGGCGGTACTGATCCGAGCAGCGGTCATCAGGGTTTTGAACAGCGCCGCATCCAAGGATGCCTGCGCCTGCTCCGCTGTCGGCGGGGGCGTCGGGGCCACGGCCGTGGCCGCTTGGGGCACTGGCACCTGGTGCCCGACCACCGTGGTCAGCTCGGTCAGCATGTCGGCGGCGGCCTGCTCGGCGATGTCAGGGCTCTGGTCGGACTGGTCGGACATGGCGGTCTCCTCCGCGAGCTCGGTGGTTCGGGTGTCTGCGCTGGACGCGATGTCGGCCCGCTCGACCTGGGCGGAGTTCTTGTCCACCGCCGGCTTGTCCACCGCTGGCGAGGCAACCGAGGCCGACTTCAGCTCAGCCAGCTCGGCCTGCCAGGCGGCCTGGGCCTCCCCGAGTTCCCGGCGCAGGGCATCGACCTCCTGACGGGCCTGGGCGAGTTCGCGCTGATCCCGGTTCAGGACGCGGCGCACCTCCTCGCGGGTCTCGCTCAGGCCCTGGCTGATCGCCGTGACCAGACCGGCACGCAGCTCCTCGTTGCCCGCCTGGAGCCCCTGAAGCTCCTTCAACAGGGCAGGGGCGGTTTCGGTGCGGAGGAGCGCGATCTGGTCGGCGGTTCTCGTCATGTGCTCTCCCGTGGCTGGGCGCGGCGGCGGTGACCGTGCCGGGTCAAGGGTGGCGGGCGCCGTGCTGCGTCGAGGGCATGTTGGGATGCACTGTCCCGATCCGAACGATCACTGTCCGGAATCGGATCGTCACATTGTTCGACAGTGCTCCCAGCCCATCGGTGCGGGCCTGCTCGGAGGGGGCTGGCCCCCTCGCTCTCCCCGAGCGACCAGTGCCCCCTTGCTGCCCTGTCGGCCGCCACCAACAACCGGGTAGGGGCGGCCAAGGGACCACCTCGCGGCCTGCCAGATAGCGGCGGTCTGGCCATCCCCGCCTGCGTGGGCTGCGACACTGAGGATCATGACCGACCGTCGCAGCCTGTCGCTGCCCGCCTTCTCCGAACCCGCCACCGATGCCCCCGTGCCCGCCCAGTCCGGTGTGCGCCGGCTGCCGGTGGAGCAGGGCGCGGACTTCCGTCAGCCGCCCGGCGATGACGTTCCGGCTCCCCGGCCTGCCCGCCCGCACCCTGGGCACCGGTGGCCTGACGTTCTCCGACCCGGACCGGCAGATCTGACCCGCGCGGCAGCGGGGCTGGCGGGAAGCTGGGCGGTGCTCGGCGTCAGCGTCAGAGGGTGGCGCCGCGGATGCTGGAGACCTCGGTCAGGTAGCCGGTGAGCGGGCGGTCGTCCAGGTCGACGGCCCAGAAGACACGGCCGAAGAGCGACTCCTCGATCCGCAGCGTGCCGGGGTGGACGTCGGTCCACCCCGTCCTCAGCAGCAGTGCCAGCGCCCCGTCGGAGGGGCCGCCCCACAGGCCGTGGTCGTTCATGACGGCCAGGCTGTCAGCTGGGTCTGACATTCCGTCGGCCGTCGACCGTGCGGCGGTGTTGTCCGATCTCGTCGATCGGCCCCGTCCGGCCCGGCCGGGCTGGCAGCATGGATCCATGAGTCGCTGGGGAGCTCGTTCGATCGTGAGCCTGCGCCGGATTCACTCCTGCACAGGGAAGGCCGAAGGCGTCATCGACGGCTACCGGCCGGCGCCCGGCGGCGAGGAGCGCCTGGAGCTGAGCGTCCACGTCTGCGCCGCCCACGATCCCGCCCCTGCGGAGTGGTTCGCCGGTCTGACCACCAGGGTCCGCGAGGACGGCACCCTGATCTGGGACAAGTGCGGCCTGGCGATGGACTTCCGCGGGCACGAGGACGCGCTGCCCATGCACGCGGCCCTGTGGCTCACCCCGCTGACCGGACTCGACCCCGCCGACTTCGACGGGTGGCCGGCCTTCCTGGCCGCTGCCGTCGCCCACCTCGTCGCCCAGCACGACACCGCCGAAGGTTCCTGGAACGCGGCCGCGGTCTTCCTCGAGCAAGCGGCCCGCTGCGGTGCCGAGGGCAACCTGACCGTGATGCTGGCCGCCCTCAGCCACGCCGAGACGGCGGTGGCCGACGCTCTCAACGCCGCCTCGCCTGACACCTCGGGCGTCAGCACGTAGGGGATCGGGCGCTCTGACCTGCGGGGGTTTCATAGACGGGCCCTCAAATGAGGGCCCAAAAGTAGAAGCCCCCGGCGTGTGGCCCGGGGTTCTACCAGCCGTCCATCGCCCGGACGTCGTCGGAGATGGCGTAGCGCCGGCAGGCGAGGATCTCGGCGGTGGTGATGCCGATGTCGTTGGCGACCCGGGCGAGGACGTCCTCGGCCTGGTGGTCGGCGACGTAGGCCGGGACGACCTCGAGTGCGATGACGCCGATCCGGTGCTGGGCGGCGCGGTGCTGGGCGACCAGGTCGCGGCCGACGGTGACGTGGTGGCGCCATGCTTCGGCGGTGATGCCGTCCGGAGCCGGTCTCATCTCCAGCTCGGCGGCGGGGACGTCGGGGCGGGCGCGGACATCGGCGACGGCCTGGGCGACGATCTCGCCGACCACCGCGGCCTCCAGGGCGGTGCCGGCCTCGGCCTGGGCGTCGGCGAGGCGTTCGGCGATCAGGGCGGTCAGCTCGCTGATCCGGCCCTTGATGTCGACGACGGGTGCGCACCGGCAGGACTAGGTCGGCGCTGTCCCACGCGTGGGACACCCCGAGCTCGGCCCGCACGGTGCCCTCGATCGCCTCGGCGGCGGCCGCCAGGTCGAGCAACCGGTACGCCGTCGAGCGGCCGATCCCGAACTCCGCCAGCGCGTACGCCGCCCAGCTGTCGTGGCCCAGCGCGGTCCAGACCCTGGCCTGGTGGGCGGCGCGGACCCGGCGGGCCAGGACCAGGACGGCGGCCCGGACGTCCTCGATCGCCGTGCGCAGCTGCTCGGTCAGCTCCCGGGCCCGCGCCTCGTCGGCGGGGCCGGCCTGCTCCTGGTGCTCGTCCATGCCGAGATGGTTCCCCGTGGCGGGCGGTTGGCACCGCTGGCGGGAGGGGACGGGCCGGTCCGGGCACTCTTTAGGGTGATCGGGCTCGGGGCCGGGGCGCCGGCTGGAAGTATCGGGGCATGACGAACGCGGTGGGCGAGGACGAAGGCGTGGTCGACAAGCTGCGCGAGGAGATCGACCTGACGGAGTCGAACCTGAGCGGGGCGATGCAGGGGATCGCCGACTGCTACCGGGAGCTGCAGGGTGGGTTCGGTCGCGGCTACGGCGTCCACGCCAAGTACCGGGAGAGCAACGTGCAGACGGGCAGGCCGCTGACGGAGCTCGCGGTGGAGCTGGCGGCCTGGGCGGCGGAGATCGCCGCGAAGTCGGCGGCGCTGGACGTCCGGCGGGCGCTGCTCAAGCAGCTCGAAGACGAGGACTGACCGGGCCGAGGGCTCGCCAGGCTGGGACCGAGGCTGTCCCAGCAGCGTCCCAGCGTGCTCGGTTTCGACCGTTTCGCTAGGACAGTCCCAGGCTGTTTCCCCTGGTGGGAGGGTTCTGCGCTCGGGGTGGGAGAGTGCTGGGACATCCACCCCGGTCGGTCGGCTACCGGTTGGGTACGGCGTCCTCGATGGCGGCGAGCAGGCGGGCGTGGACGGCGTCGGCGAACCTGGCCCCCGCGGTGCCCTGGGGCGGGCACACTGAGCACGTGACCGAGGACGAGGACATTGATGCTGCCACTGGCCTGTGGGATCCCGGGCCCGGAATGATCCGCTATGCCGAGCGGTACGCGGCCGCGTTCGCCGGCCGCGACCCGTACACCGACGCGTGGCCATGGGCGGGGGCGATCATCGCCTGGCACCGCGAGCGGGCCGATCAGGACCACCGCGTGCGCACCCAGGCGCCGGCCCCGGGCGACGAGCAGTACGAGCTGGTGTGCGCCGCCGTCGCCGAGGCGCTGCGTGTCACGGTCTCGACTGGGCCGGTCGGGACCATCGGCGATGCGGACCTCGGCCGGGTGCAGTTCGCGCTGAGCGTCTGGATCGGCCCGGAGAGCGTCTACCCGCAGCCCGGCAGCAGCGGCTGGCCGGCGCCGGTCGGCCCGCACGCTGCGGCCTGGCGCCAGTTCGTTGCGGCGGTCGAGGCTGGCGACCGCCGTGCGTACCGCACCGCGAGCATCGTGCTGCGCGACCTGGCCGACTTCGCCGTCGGCGGCCCCCACTGGCCGTGGCCGTGCGCGCTGCTCACCGAGCGCCTGGCCGCCGGCAAGGTGCACTACACGGCGCTGGCGGAGCTCGCGCCCGGGCTGCCCGCCGCGCCCCACCCGATTCCGGTGCGGGATCTCGACTGGTACAACGGCCTGGGGTTGGATCTGGTGGAAGTAGCGCTGTAGGAGGGGCTCGGCGGTGGGTTCGCGGAGCTGGGACAGGGCTGTCTCAGCAGCGTCCCAGGGTGTCCGGTTTCGACCGTTTCGCTAGGACAGTCCCAGGCTGTTTCCCCTGCTGGCGGCGTTCTGTGCCCGGGGTGGGAGAGTGCTGGGACATCCACCCCGGTCGGTCGGCTAGCGGTCGGGTGCGGCGTCCTCGATGGCGGCGAGCAGGCGGGCGTGGACGGCGCCGGCGACCTCCCGGGTGGCCGGGTCCGGATCGTCCAGGCGCTCGGCGATCAGCTCGGCGGCCGCGGCGAGGACCGGAACGGGCACGGTCGCCTCGCGCAGGTGCAGCAGTTGGGCCGCGGCCCGCTCGCTGGGGGTGGTGGCTCGGGCGGTGGGGATCAGGGAGCCTATGCCGCGCGGCTGATTGCTGGTCACCCGGTCATTCTCCCGCGCGCCGACCGGTGGTGATCACCACGGCCGGTCTGCGCCGGCCACGGGGGCGGGGCCCTTGTGGTGGTGGCGGGCGACGGCCTCCAGTAGCGCCTGGCGGGCCTGGCGCAGCCGGACGTCCTCGGTGCGTCCGGCGTCGGCGGCCCAGTCGGGCAGCGGTCGGCCCTCGGTCGCCGCGGTGAGCGCGTGGGCGAGGTCGGCCAGGGCCTGGTCCCAGTCGGCGAGTTGACGTATCAGGTCGGCCACCAGCTGATCGACGGCGGCGGCCGGATCGCGGCGGAAGATCCGGCCCTCGGCGGCAGCCTCCGCCAAGACGTCCTCGTCCAGGTCCTCGAACGCCTCCCGCCACCCGGTGGCCGTGGACTCGAAGGTGTCCAGCAGGGAACGCAGCTCGCCGTCCAGGGCGGCGGGCGACCACGGGAGCGGGGTGCGGGGCGCGCGGACGGTGGCGGACAGGAAGCCGGCGCCGGGGCCGAGCCCGCGCCGCGCGGTGGCGCTCATCAGGCCCGGCTCGCGGCGGCCGCGGTGGCGGCGCGTCCGGCGGCGACGGCCTGGTCCAGTTCGCCGGCGAGCAGGGTGAGCTCGCGCTCCAGGTCGCCGAGCACGCAGCCGGGCATCGCGGCCGCGAGCGCGCAGACGGCGACCAGGGCCAGGCGCTCGCCGGGGTGGAGCTCGGGCAGCGTGCCGGTGTAGGTGGCGCCGAGCACCACGTCGGCGGCCAGCGCGTAGCGCAGCTCCCCGGCCAGCTCGCCGTCGCCGCCCGGGATGACCTCCCGTCCGCTCGCCTGCTCGATCGCCTCGGCCGCGCGCTCCAGCACCCGGCCGTGCCCCTCGTCGTCCTGTCGGCCGGCGAGCTCGCGCACCCCACCCGGCCGCTGCTTCCCCCGCGCCGATGGCGCGGTGCAGCGCCGCCACCTCCTGCTGCCGCTGCACCTGGTCCCCGCCGTCGGGGGCCTCGGTCTCGTCGTGGTCGGGGGAGTGCAGCGGCAGCCGGGACAGCGGTGAGGTCGTCATACCGGGTGCAACCGCTGCGGCACCCGCCCGGTCACGGGCAGCAGCGGGTGTAGCAAGGCGAGCCTTGCTACACCCGCTGGGCGGCCGCTGCTGCTGTGTAGCAAGGGGAGCCTTGCTACACCGTGTTCGGCTGCTGCAACCCGCGGCGCTGCTGCTGCTGCGCACCCGGCCTGCTGCACGTCGCAGGCCCACGGGTGCGACTGCGACGGGCTGCGCAATCGCGGACCGGTCCTCGGGTGCGACTGCGACGGCCTGCGCAGAGGCCGGCTGCGCATGCGCAAGAAGCTGGTGAGTTCGCTGCGAACCCGCCCCGTCCGGACTGCGACCGAAACTCCCCACCCCAGGTCAGCGCGTTGCGATCGGGATCGCAGCCAGCGGCCGCGCCCCGGTCGGCGGGCCTCGCCCCGGGCCCGGACCGGGTCTTCGAGCCGCCGCTGCGCAAGCCGCCCACCGCCCGGCCCTTGCGCATGCGCACCCGCCCGGCGCCCCGCATGCGCATGCGCAACGCCCTGGCCTTGCGCATGCGCACGCGTCGGGGCAGCCGCTGCGCATGCGCAGGCCGCGATGCGCGGGGACAACCCGCTGCTCCGCTGGGGACAACCTGCTGCTGCCCGGGCGGGACAACCTGCTGCAGTCCGGTGACACCAATGTGCAGCAGCGGGACAACCTGCTGCCGGACAGCAGGACAAGGGGGTGCCCGGTCACGGCTGGTGGCAGGACAACATGCGGCGCTGCTCCGCTGCACCGGGACAACGTGCCCGGCTGCACCAAGGCTGGGAGGGCGCAGGCGGGACTTTCGAGCCGGTGCGAAAGTCGGGCCAGGGGCGGTCGGCTCAGGCGGGCGGGACTTTCGGACCGATCCGATATGCGCTGGGGTCTGGGTGATCGTCAAGGCTACGATCCGGTCATGAAATACGGATCGGTCCGAAATTCCGGCGGCGCTGACGTGCTGTTCGACGTGGCGGTCGGCGCGGCGTGCGGGCGGCCGGCCTGCCAGAACACGGTGCCGGTGGTGGTCGGGCGTGGGCGCCCCGCGAAGTGGTGCTCGACGGCCTGCAAGTCCAAGGCGGCCCGGGACAAGATCAAGGCCGAGGAGGAGGCCGCGAAGGCTGCGGCCGGGCTGGACCAGGACCAGGCGGAGCAGGCCGCGGTCGGGGCCCGGGTCGAGCTGCTGCGGCTCGCCGAGCTGGCCGTGGACGCCGCCCGCACGTTCCTGCACGCGGTCAACGCCGATCCGGTGGCCGCGTACGAGGAGTTCTACCGTCGGCACGCGTCACTGGGCGTCCGGGCGCAGGAGGCTGCGGAAGACGCACGCGACGCGGTCCGCTGGCCCGACCTGACCGGGTGGGAGCTCGAGCTGCGCCGGGCCGAGGAGACGCTGATGCGCCCGGATGTCCTGGCCCGGGTCTCCCCGGAGCTGAAGGCCAGGACGTCGGCCGAGCCCGTGATTTCGGATCGGTCCGAAAAGCCTGTCCCTGCCGACCCCTCGGGCGGGTCCGTAATTTCGGGCCGATCCGAAAAGGCGTCCGTCCTGGCCGGGTCGGCGGTGCCCGCAGTTTCGGACCGGTCCCAAAAGCGGCCTGCCCGCGTGACGGGCGCGCCGGTGCCCATGCCCGCGGCCGCGCTCCCGGCTTCCGGTGGCTGGCACCCGGACGGGACCGGTTCCTCGGGCGAGCGGGAAGAGCTGGAGGAGGCGGCGCGGCGGCGCGCGTTCACCGACCCGACGCTGCGCTTCGGCGTGGGCGACCGGGTCGAGGACCTGTCCATCACCTTCGGCGCGGGCTGGACGCTGGAGTCCTGGACCCGCCCGGACGCGGACGGCGTGTTCCAGCTGGTGCACCCCGACGGCCTGCCGGTGGGCTGGACCGCTCCGCTGCCGGACGGCCCGTGGGGCCTGGGCGGCTGGGTCGCCCTGCGCCACCGGGCCGACGGCCGCACCGCCGAGGTCCTCACCGGCGACCTGGGCCGACCGCGTACCCACCTCGACTACAGCGAGGCCCTGGAGGCCCTCATGCTCGCCGACGCCGCCCACCGCCCGCCGACGGTGCCGACCGGGCCGCGCCCGGCCCTGAAGCTGAAGCGACCGACCGGCTGGACGGTGCCCACCGAACGCGGCCTGGGCACCCCAAGCCGCTCCGCACTCGGCGGCGCCCTGGTCCACCTCATCTGGCCCCGCCACCACGGCGTCCAGGCGCTGGAGCGCAGCGGGCGGGTACTGGGTTGGATCGAGGAGTATGACGTCGAACGCGGCATCTGGGCCGCCCTCATCGACAGCTCCATCGTCGCCGACGACGCCAGCGGCGAACCCCTGCTCTGCGCGACCAGCACCGACGCCCTCACCCTGCTGCGCCGGGCACTGGTGCAGGAACTCACGCTGTAGCAGCCGGGGCCGAACTCAGCCGACGACTGAACACCGCCGGACCGCGCAGGCTGGGGCGGCGTGGCGCGTCCCAGCCGCCGCGCGGCCGCGCGGGCATGACGCGCCCAGCCGCGGTTGACCCCGCCACGCCGCGCGCCTTCCCGCGCGCGATGGACAGCCCCAGCAGCGTCCGAGCGCGCGCGGCGCGCCTATGGACAGACCCTGCAGAGCGCGCCGCGTGCCGCAGTCACGCGGTCAGCGCGCCGGACTGCGGGCCGACCGCGCCACGCATTTCCGGACAAAGGCGCGTTTCCCCTGGACAGAGACGACCCGCACCCGGTCGTCCGGAGGCGGTTCGTCGACCGCACCGCACCACCGCACCGCGCGTCCGCACCACCGCACCGCACCGCGCGGTGCCCGCGCGCGATGGACAGACCCTGCAGATTCCGTCGCGCGCCAGTTCGCCGCGCGTCGGCTGTGCCGGTGCGCCCCGCGTTTCCCCTGGACAAGGCCGCGTTTCCCCTGGACAAGAGCCGCGCGCGGCGGTCCGGAGGAAGCCCGACCACCGCACCGCACCATCTCCGGGCCGCGCGCCGCGCTGCCCGCGCCGCACCGGCGGGTGCGGTGGGCGCGGCACCGCACCATCTCTTGCGCTCGCCGTGCGGCCTCGCCCGCACCGCGCCGCGCGGTCCGCACCGCACCGCGCGCGCATCGGTTCCTGGGCGCGCGCCGCCCTCTGACGGCCTGTGGTGTCGGTCACGGACATACCGGGAGGACAAGGCCCAAGACCCGGACGAACCGGGCGGGACAAGGTGCCTGGTCAAGGGGTCGGACAAGGGGTGGGGTCAGACCGCGGACAAGGGGGTGCTGTGCAGTGTCGGCGGCACCTGGGCGCTCGCCCGGGTGCCGGGCCCGGCCACCGCGCCGCTTCCGGCTTCCTGCTGACGGAAGGCCAACCCGATGTCCACCACCGCTCTTGCCGCGCCCGACCCGGACGACGGCGACCAGGCCGCCGACCACCTGCCGGACCGGGCGGCGAAGGCCTCGCCCGGCCGGGACAAGGGGTCCGGCCCGGCCTCCACGGGCACCTCCGCCGCCACCTCCACGCCCTCGACGGCTGCTCAGCCTGTTTCCGCAGGCCAGCCGCCCCGGACCAGGGGTCGCGGGCGTGGCGACAACCCTTCTATCTCTGCTGCCGACGGTGAACTGTGGAAGCGGGGATCGACGGGTCCGGTCCGCTGCGGTGTGCTGGTGGCGCTTGCCCTCTTCCAGCGCGCCACCCCGCGGGAGCTGTGGCACCTGGTCCTGCCCGGACAGCGGTCGGACCGGGCGGTCCGGGACGCCGTGCTGGACTTGCGGGACGCGGGCCGGGTGCGCCAGGACGGCCGGGCGCGGGGCCGCAAGCTGTGGTGCCTGACCAAGGCCGGCTACAAGGAGGCCACCGGACTGCTGCCGCCCGGCACGAAGGTGTCGGTGCTGCGCCCCGACGAGCAGAGCGCCGGCTACGACGAGCACGCCCTGGACGTCGCCGCCACGGCCGGGTACTTGGTCCGCGCCGGCCACGGCTCCCCGCTGACCCTGACCACGGAGGTCCGCCACGCGCTGCCGGGCGGCCAGGACCGGTACGCCGACCTGGTGCTGCGCGAGCCCGGCGCGAGGGTGCCGGTGCTCCTGGTGGAGGTGGACCGCGACAACATGACGGTGGGCCAGCTGGTCGAGAAGCTCGCCTCCTACACCGCGTGGTGCGAGCTGCTGGCCAAGGGCGCCGACAAGGTGAAGGCGAAAGCCGCCCGCTGGGACGGTGCGGCCGTCCACGCCCACCGGCACTGGGCGACGCTCTACCCGCCGACCGGCCGCGAGGGCTACCCGCCCGTCGCCCTGGTCCTCACCCCCGGCCGCAAGCGCACCCGCCCCGGCGACAAGCCGCCGACCCCGGCGGAGCTCGCCGCGAAGGCGGAGCTGGACCGGGAGCGGCTGCTGCGCCGCCTCGACCAGGTGGAGGCCGGTTCCGAGGCGTACTGGG
Source organism: Kitasatospora sp. MAP12-44 (assembly GCF_029892095.1). NCBI lineage: Bacteria > Bacillati > Actinomycetota > Actinomycetes > Kitasatosporales > Streptomycetaceae > Kitasatospora > Kitasatospora sp. MAP12-44. Next base: position 9,469 of record NZ_JARZAE010000002.1, on the reverse strand, counting down.
GTCCGCGCCCGTACCGGTTCGAGGGGGTGAGTGCCCGCGACTTCCACCAGGCGCTGCCGGTGGTCGCCACCACGCTGCAGCTGCTCGAAGCCGAGGGCGCCGGCGGTCCGGTGTGGCGACGGTTCGGCCGGGACGGCCTGCACACCCTCAACTCCGCGCTCGACAACCCAGACGGCGACCGGCTGCTCGCCCTCGAGCGCCAGGCCGCCACCGAGGCCCGCCGGGCCCGGGAAGAGGCCGAACGCGAGGCGGACCGCCCGGCCTGCACCCGCTGCCAGTCCGCGCTCACCGACAACGAGTGGACCCGGTCCCGGTCCGGCTGGAGCGACGGGCTGTGCGACGACTGCCGGTCCAAGCAGGCCGAGCAGAAGCGGGCGGAGCGCGCGCAGGCCGACGAGGAAGCCGCAGCCGCCGAAGCAGCGGCGGCGAAGTCCAGCTCCTGGTGGCGCCGATCCTGACCCGCCGTCTGCCCCGGCCCGGGGGCCGGATACTGCAACGCGGGGGTGCAACACACTGCAACGCGCCCGGCCGCCCAGCCGCCGCGTTGCGGCCCTGACCTGCGCCGATACCCGGAAACCGGGCCCGGGGCGGGCGGTTGCGTTGCAGTCCTGCGTTGCACCCCGCCCCACACGGTCTGACCTGCACTGGGGAGTTCCCCGGCGCCCCGGTGAGTTTCGCCGACCAAGGTGGTGAGTTCCGGCCGGGCACCTGGTGAGTTTGCCCGCGCAGGTCCCGGCCGGGCCGGTTAGTTCCCGCATCCGCGCAGCTCAGAGGCCGGTTAGAAAACGGCGCGGCTGCTCCGTACGGGTGGCGGTGGGGTTCGGCGGGGTGGTGGGGCGGGCACAGCCCTCGACGTGACGACGTCTTCTTCGACCAGGCGCCCCCGTCGGCGCCGCCGCCCGACTGCACCCGCCACTGCCGCACCCGCAGCGCTGATCCGTGCCCAGGCTCCACCAGCCTCGGCCCGGCAGCGCGGCGCAGGATGCTGCCGGACGATCAGCCTGGGCCAGCCGAGGAAGCGCCCGTGCGGGGGTTGCCTCTGAGATTGCCTCTGGGCTTGCTACTCGGGCTTGCTACTCGGGCTTGCCGCTGGGCTTGCTACTCGGGGTTGCCTCGGCCCCTTCGGGTGATCATGGTGTCTTCGCAGCTCAGAGCGCATTGTCCATAGGGCCGCGGAGCGCCGACTACTTCTCCCTGACCCCTGGCGGTGCCGGGAGAAGTCCAGGCACTGGAGCGGGGGCGGGGTGGGACGAAGGGCAGAGGAAGAGCTGGGGAAGAGCAGGCGCGCAGAGCAGGAGCGGAGACGAGATCCCGGCAACCTGGTGCTGCGCGCCGACGGCGTGATGGGTTGTCCGCTGCGCGGCGGCCCGGCGGCACTGCGTCGCGGCGCCACCGGCGGGAGGGAGGGCGAGGAAGGGCAGGGGGGAGCGCCGGGGGCGGTGGCCGGGTAGGGCCGCTGGCCGGCCGCCGACCTTGATGGTCGCCCAGGCGTCCGCATCGATACCTTGATGGCTGGCCCGCTGCCCGCGCCGATACCTTGGTGGTCTGGTCACGGCGGGATAACGCCACAGGTCAAAGCATTGGTAAGGGCGGTCCGGATACCTTGATGCCCGCCCCGGGCCTCCCGGGACGGGCATCAAGGTATCGGCGGGCGGGTGCTGGTCACGGCTGGGTGCCGGTCAGCTCCCACCAGGGGACGGGGCCGTTGTCGAGGTCGGCGAGCGGCCACCACCGCTCGGCGCCCGGGCCTTCGGCCTCCAGGTCCTCCAGCTTGGCGACACCGGCCGGGACGGTCCGCAGCATCTTGGCGACGTACCGGGTGCGGGCAGCGAGCTCCAGGTCGCCCGCCCGGTTGGCGAAGCCAGCCTGGCCGGTGCCGGTGAGGACGAACAGCAACCGGGGGAAGCGCAGGTACCGGCGCTCCCACAGCGGCACGCCGCCGCCCTGCGCCTCGGTGGTGCCGGGCCGTACCCCGGCCGGCAGGGGAGCGGTCGCCCAGTAGCGGGCGTAGGCGTTCAGCTTGGCGGCCAGGCGCGTGCCGCCCATCGTGCCGCGGTCGAGCTCGACGAACGCCAGGCTGCTGACCCGCGCTCCGTCGCCGGCCTCGCGCGCGTAGTGGAGCAGCCCGTCCGGGCGCACGCTGCCCTCCTTGCCTTCGGCGAAGCGGTGGGTGATCTCCGGGATGAAGTCGAACGCCCCGTAGACGTCACCCCGCTTGCGGGCGTCGGCGAGGAACGCCAGGTGCGTGCGGACCACGGCGAGCTGGTGCCACAGCGTGTACTTGAACGCGGTCTCGTCGCCGGGCAGCCTGGGTGCGGGGATGTCCGCCAGCTCCGGGAAGGCGCCGGCGATGCGGACGCCGTGCTCGGTCAGGAACCAGCCCTTGGTCCGCCCGGACTGCGGCAGCACCAACTCCTCGGCCAGGCCCTCGACGCGCAGCCGCCGCAGCCGGCCGCGCATCTTCTCGATCCCGCTGTCCGGGGCGTGGAGCTGCCGCAGCTGCTCGGCGGTGGCGATCCGGAACTGGAACAGGGAGGCGAGCACGGCCCAGGTGATCTCCACCTCCCGCGTCTCGCCGTCCGGCTCCGTGCCCGTCCTCGCCCTCGCCCGCGTCCTGGTCGTCGACACCATCGGGATCTCTCCTCGGCTTCGGCGCGGAACCGGATGTCCGCGCGGTCGCCGAACTGAACCCCCCGACCCTTGCTGGATACCTTGGTGAACAGCCCCTCCAGTACAACGATCACGCAACGGCGACCATCAAGGTGAGCCGCCAACCTTGGCGGATTCCTTGATGGCAGCCCCGGACACCTTGGTGGACCGGCCGCACACCTTGATGAGGGGGCGTCGGACACCTTGATGACCGCCCCGGGCACCTTGATGAAGCGGCCGGACACCTTGATGACGGGTCAGGAACCCTGGAGAACCGGCACACCCGCCCCCGGGCGGGGGCGGGTTCCCGACAGATCCCGCCGAGCGGGCTACAGCTCCCAGGCCCCGCACAGGGGCCGCTGGTGGTCGGTGAGGGTGTGCCACACCGCCGCGCTGGTGCCGTGCTGCTCGAGGTCGTCCAGGCGGGCCGCGCCGGCCTTCACGGTCATCAGCATCCGGGCGACCAACGGGTGGGCGTCCGCGATGCTCTGGAGGTCGCGGATGCGCTGCCGGGCGGCGCGCTCGCCGGTGTCGGCCAGGACGAACAGCAGCCGCGGGAAGACCACGTAGTGCTGCTGCCAGGCCGGCAGGATGCTCTGCGCTCCGGCGGTGCGCCGCAGGTGCGGCGGGACCGGGTGGTGCTCGCGGAAGCGGGCGTAGCCGATCAGCCTGGCGGCGAGCTTCTCGCTGGCCATCGTGCCGCGGTCCACCTCCACGAACGCCCGGCTGAGCGTCCGGCCGGGCCCGCCGGTCGCGTAGTGCAGCAGGCCGTCGGCGATGACAGCACCGTCCCGGCCTTCGCCGAAGCGGTGGTAGACCTCCGGCAGGAAGTCCAGCGGCGCGCACTCGTCCCCCGCCTTGCGGGCGCCGGCCACGAACGCGGCCTGGGTACGGGTGACGGCCAGGATGTGCCCGACCCGCAGCCGCGCCTCGGTCTTGTCCTCCGGCAGCGGCGGCGAGGCCACGCCCTCCAGCTCCGGGAAGCGGGCGGCGATCCGCGCGCCCCGCTCGGTCAGGAACCAGGCCCGCAGCTTCCCGGCCTGCGGGAGAGTGACGTCCTCGACCAGGCCCTCGTCCTTCAGCCGGCGCAGCCGTCGGCGCATCAGCTCCGGCCGACTGCCGGGGGTGTGGAGTGTGCGCAGCTGCTCGGCCGTGGCCATCCGGAACTGGTACAGCGCGGCGACCACGGCGTGGTCGATCTCGGGCGGCGTCGCCATCACGGGCTCCTCAACGTCGGTGCCCACCGCCCCGGTGGCGGCGAGCACCCGTAGACAAGCCCGCGGTTCTCACCGGATTTCTCACCAAGATCGCCCCATCCGGACACGATCCGACAACGGGTGCACTAACCGGTGCGACAACCGGTGGTGAGAACCGGTGCGCCAACCGGTGGCCGCCCACCCCGGCCACGGCGCCCGGATTTCGGGTAAACCCGCAGCTCAGACGGCACGGTAACAAGGCATCAAGGCGAAACTCACCACCCCGACAACCCTCTCCTTCCCCTTCCTGTCCTTGGCTTTGTGGGTGGTGGTTGGCTGGTTGGGTGGGGCGGTGGCGGTGAGGGTCGCTGCGCCTGCGGCGGGCCTTTCTTCTCTCGCGTCCGGCTGGTGCCGGCCGCTCGCGGTGGGGGCGGGGGCCGGGGCGCGCGGGCGGCCCCGGAAGGCCGCCAGGCCGCCCCGCCGGGCCCGGCTACCGTGTTCCTCGGACACGGCGGGCGCAGGCGGGCAGAGACGGCCTGGAGCGCTTCTCGGCGGGCGCAGTGGCGGCCGGTCTCAGCGCCAGTCGAACCCGAGCGCGGCGAGCCGGTCCAACTGCTCGGTGCGCACGTTCTCCGACAGCGTCGTCAGATCGCCCTGGCTCCGCCTGGTGGTCTGCCCGGCGGCCCTGTCGCGCCCCTTGTCGCGCCCCCTGTCGCGTTGGGGGCTGTCGCGCCCTGTGACCTGGGCGGATGGGCGCTTACCCCCGTGCGAGGTCCGGGCGCGACAGCTGCGCGCGACAGTAGCCGCCGGGGCGGGTGCCGACCTGCGGCAGCTCACCGCGCACCCCGGCCCGACTGCAACGCGGCACCGCAACGCGGGGTGCAACACGGGGTGCAACACGGCCCCGCGTTGCACCCCTGACCTGGGCTTTTGGCTCTTCTGGAGGGTTGTCGGGCCGTGTTGCAGTGGGCGTGTTGCACCCGTATCTGTTGCTCCGTCGCCGCCGTGACCGGCTCGGACCCGTGCTGGAGACGATGGCGGACTCTTGTGGCCCGGTGACCGATCCATCCGGATTGAGCAGCGTTCATGACGGTATGGCGACGGGGCGCGAAAAGTTGTCCACAGGTGAATCTGGGTTGGATCTTGCCGTAGCCCGAACGAGAGGATCTGACACCAAATGACCGGTAACCATGGATTCGCGCACCACGTCTACCCCAAGGGCACGACCGGGTGGGCCTGGTACGGCGGGGAGAGCGCTGACGATCAGATAGCGGAGTGGAGCGGGCAGCTGCGCGACCTGGTGCGAGCCAAGGGCCCGGTGCGCACCCGGGACCGGGCGCGGGCCGGGGTCGTGGACGGGGCGGTGAACCTGTTCGGTCTCCACGGGCTGGCTGAGATCCTGCTGCACCAGATGCGCGTGGTCCGGGACGGCTGCCGGACGTGCCGTCAGCTCCTGCTGGAGTCGTTCGGGGGCGACCCGGCCCTGGTGGCTGCGATGGCGATGTGGGTCTGCAGCCACGTGATGGACACCTACAACGACCTCTCCCGGGAGATGCTGGAGCGCGGTGACGCGGGCTTCCGCCGCATGGCGCGGGCCTACTCACTGAGCGCCTACCGGTACGGCTTCGGAGTGCGCGAGCTGGCGGACATCTACGCGGTCGCCCGGCTGATGGCGCCAGCGGACCTGTACCGGGCGGCCGAGCGGGCGTTGGACGTGCTGGCGGCGGAACACGGTGACCCGCTGGTGTTCGGCTCCCTGTTCGGCAACCACGTGCCCTGCGAGGGCGACGAGGATGCCGAGATGCCCAGCCCCGTGGTCACCGTCGTCACCGCCGCCGACATCGCCGCGCGGTACGCCTGACGCCGCCCGGTCTGCGGCACCTTCCCCACGCATCCCAGCCGCCGACTGCAACACAGGGTGCAACGCGGGCTCCGCGTTGCACCCCTGACCTGGGCCTTTGCCTCCTCCGGGGGGCAGCCGGGCCGTGTTGCAGTGGGCGTGTTGCACCCTGAACGGCCCGGCCCCGGCGCCCGCCTACTCCCAGCGCATGCCCAGTTCGGTGAGCCGGGCGGCGCGTTCGGCGGGGATGTCGGCACGCCTGCTGCGGCTGTTGGCGATGAACAGGCCCAGGCTGATCAGCACGGTGGCGCCGTCGTCGGTGCCGTCGTCCACGACCAGGGGCTCCTTGTGCTTGCGAGGCACATTCAGGTGCCCCTCGCGGGCCCGGTACTGGGCGGCGGCCGCGAGGTTGCGAGCCTCCTTCTCCGCGTGCGAGACCTTCGCCGCCGGCTTCTGCTCTTCGGGCAGGGGTTCGATCCCGAGGACGTGCTCCAGCACCCACTGCTGGGCCGGGCCGAGCTTGTCCCAGCCGACCTGCTGCATGCGGGCCCACCCGGCCAGGTCCTCGCCCTGGACGACGACGCTGCCCGGCGCGGCACCGGCGAGCGTGCCGTCGTCCTTGACGTGACGCCAGGCCAGGGCGAAGGCCCGCTGCCACTCCACCGACCAGGCCGGGCACCATGCCGGGTCGATCTCATCCAGCGCGGCCTTGCGGTCAGCGGTCAGCGCTCCCGTCCAGTCCAGGCCGGTCTCGCCGGCCTCGGCACGCCGCTGGAGCGCTTCGGTGCGCCGCTGCGCGGTGCGCAGGTTCTTCATGATGGTCCCGACCGGCCGCCCGCCCCACACGGCCTCGTTCGGCGGGCAGGCGTGGCCGTGCTCGGCGGCGTACCCGGCGACCGCGGTGAGGTTGTCGGTGAAGGCCGAGTCGAATGCGGACCAGACGAACCCGAGCGCGTTCAGCTCCTTCACCCGCTCGTCGTCGAGGACTCCGGCGGCCTTGTAGCGGCGCTGGTCGGCCACCCACGCCCCGAGCCGGTGCCCGGACGGCGCGACGTAGGCGTAGGCGACCTTCACGTCCCCGAACGCCTTCTTGTAGGCCAGCAGCTCCTCCAGGCCCCGCCGGAACTCGGCCCGCTCCGGCTCCAGCACCCTCGTGCGCACGAACGCCGCAATCAGCGCCGGGTCGCGCTGGGTGGAGAACTGCAGCAGCTGCTCCCCGGCTTCGCCTGAGCGGCGCTCGTCCGGGTCGCCGGCGTGCCTCGGCTCACGGGGAGGCCGGGTCTCGGACTGCGGCATCGCCAGGCGCTCCACGGCAGCGGAGTCGTGCGATCGGAGCGCCATCAACAGCTTGGCGAGCCCATCGAACGCCTTCGAACTGAGCAGCTCCGTGCCGCTCTCCCCAGGCCCGAGGATCACCGGCACGACGATGGTGGCCACCTTCCCGCTGCCCGGGTGCATCCGCAGCGCCCGGCCCACGGCCTGCACCAGGTCGACCATCGAGCCGCGCACGTCCGCGAAGAAGACCGAGTCGCAGTCGAACGTATCGACGCCCTCGCTCAAGACCTTCACCGAGGAGAGCACGTAGCGCAGCAGCCGCAGCCCGTCGTCGGCGAGCAGCGAGGAGAAGTCCCCGAGCGTCTTACGCCGCTCGGCGGCGGTGTGCTCGGACTCCAGCCAGCTCGTACCGATCAGCTCCGGGGCCGCGTGCAGCGCCGGGTCCTGCTCCCACAGCACCTTCGCCACGTCGTGCAGCCCGGTGCTGAGCGCCCGCGCCTCCGCCACCATGTGATGGAACGACAGCACCCGGGCCAGGTCCCACTCGGCGGCAGCGGTCAGCAGAGCCGTCTGCAGGGCCGCCAGCCGGGCGCCCCGGTACTCCACCGACATCTCGCTCGCACCGCGCTGCTCCAGCCCCTGGAGGACCGGGTCCGAGACGTCGACGCACACGATGCGGTAGGGGGCGATCACGCCATCCGACACTGCCTGCCCGAGCGGATAGTCATGGGCGATGGGGCCGAAGGCAGCCAGGCTCTCGTCGTCCATGCTCGCGATCAGCTCGGCCGACCCGATGCCGGCCGCCGCCGCCCGCTCTCGATCCCGCTCCTTGACGGCCCACAGCCTCGGCGTGGCCGTCATGAACAACCGCCGGTCACACGGGATCCGGGTGTTGTCCAGGATCGCCGCCCACGGCTTCCCAGCCTGGCCACTGACACGGTGAGCCTCATCAACTACCGCCAGCGAAAACGGCTCCAAACCCTCCTGATGCGCCTTCTCCAAGTGGCCGAGGCCCAGGCTGGCGTACGTGGCGAACACCGTCACCCGCTCCGGCCCGGCCGTCCAGCGGATCAACTCCACCGGATCGGTGGTGCACGCGATCCCCGGCTGCTCGCTGCCCTTGAGGGAGCAGAGCCCCACCATCCGCCCGCCGTGCCCCTCCCGCTTCCACACGGCCACCGTCTGCTCCAGCAGCGGCAGCGACGGCACCAGCACCAGCGTCCGCTCCGAGCGCAGCCGCCCGGCCACGTGCACGGCCGTCAAGCTCTTGCCGGAACCCGTCGCCGCGCGAACCTGACACCGCAGCCCCTCCGGAGGCAGCAGACCCGACGCCGGAGGCGTCAGAAGTCGTACCGAAGCGTCACACGCCTCTTCCTGATTAGGACGGAGCTTCTTAGACATGACGGGCAATTCCTTCCAGCTGGAATTCGGGTGACGCGGTAGCAGGACCAGTACGGGGTAATTCAGCTATTCACGGCGAAGGGGAAACCCGAACTCCGGGCACGCGGACCAAGCCCTCACCGGTGCTCTCGACGTTCTCCGCCAAGACCTCCAGCACCCGCTCCGCAGACACCCCCAACTCAGCCGCCAGCGCCACCAGGCGCTGCTCCGCCTCGGCGGACAGCTCCACCGCCAGCTGCTGCCCGGCCTCCACCCGGCGGGTGCGGCGAAGCCGCTGCGTCCCCTCTTGCTGCGCCGCTACAAGGTCCCGGTACTCCGCGTCCCAGACCTGGGCCTGCTCGTCGTGGGCCGCGTCGTAGGCAGCCAGCCCCTCGGCGCGGACGAGCTCGGCAATCCGCTCCCACTCGTCGGCCTCCTCCTTCGCGGAGGGCCCATAGTCCAGCAGGCCGGCCTCCCGCTCCCACCAGCGAGCCTGTCCCACCTGGTTGGCGAGATACTCCGGAGATTTCCCCTGGGCCTTATGGCGCACAGCGGATCGAGCGAGATAGATTCCGTAGGAGCTTTCAGCCACCGTATTTCTCCTCTACTGAAACCGCGCCATCCAGCGGGCCGGAGGCCCTACCGAAGCCCAGCTGACAGCACAGAGTCTAGCGGGCTGCTGTCTTTGATGCACGAGAACGGGCGAAGCCCGCCCCTCCACCACCCCAACGAGTGACCCCACCACATGACCACCCATCACCCAACCACCCCCCAAGGCGCGAAGCCCCCCACCCACCACCCCAGCCAGCCTGGGCGAAGCCCGGCACCCACCCCCACCCCACCAAGGGCCGAAGGCCCCACCCTGACACCCACCCAACTACGCAGCGAAGCGCGGAGTTGACCCACCACCACCCAAGCCCGCGCAGCGCCCGCCACCCCACCCGATCGGGCGCAGCCCGATCCGGCCGGCGCAGCCGGCCCGCCGCCCGCGCACCGCGCGGGCCAGCCCTCGGCGAAGCCGAGGGCCCCCGGCCAAAGGCCGGGGCAGTACCGGCGCCGAAGGCGCCGCGCAGCGCCGAAGGCGCAAGCAACCCGGGCCGAAGGCCCGTGGTTACCCGGCGTAGCCGGG
>NZ_JARZAE010000001.1 GCF_029892095.1 Kitasatospora sp. MAP12-44 | reverse complement strand
CCGCGGAGCGGGTCCCTACGGGCCTTCGGCCCTCCGTTCGCGGCTGACCTTCGGTCAGCCGGCGGACCCGCTCCGCGTGTCCGCACCCGGGCTTCGCCCGGGTGGGCTCGGCGCTTCGCGCCTTGGCTGGTCTCACTCCGCTTCGCTTCGTGAGGCCAAGTGGCTGAGCTGGTGTCACCTCGTTGGACTGGCAAAATGGCTGATTTCAAGACAGGCTGACTGAGGGGAGGGGGGTGGGCGCAGGGGGCGCGTGCGGGTCGGCTTCACTCCCGCCACAGTGGTCTAGACCGTGGTCCAGACCACTGCTTCGGCCTCATCGACGGGTGGGGTGCGCTACCCTGACGGAGCGGGCAACGATCCCAATGTATCAGTCTTAGACTGTCGGATGATCCCGCCGGAAGCGAGGTCCGGACCCGCCCGTTTCGGATATTCGCCGGACTTCTTGGCCGGGGACTGATATCCTGCCGGATAGCCACTTCAATCAGGCACCGTCGGCCGACCACCCTGTTCGCCACCTACACGTCCGCGGGCGCGGTCGAGGACGCCTACAAGTACTGGGCCGAGCGCCAGGGCGAGCTGCTGCCCCCGCTGGGCCTGATGGTCTGTGACGAGGCGCACCGGTCCTCCGGCAGCGTGGAGAAGACCTGGACCCTGGTGCACGACCAGGCCGCCATCCCCGCGGAGCGCCGGCTCTACATGACCGCAACCCCGAGGATCTGGGCGCCACCCAAACGCCCCGTCAAGGGCCGCGAGGATGCCCACCAGCCGCTCTCGGAGGAGCTGGCGGTGTCCATGGACGACGTACGGATCTACGGGCCGCACGCCTACTCCCTGAGCCTGGCAGAGGCCATCGACCACAAGCTGCTCGCCCCGTTCGAGATCGTGGTCCTGGAGCTGCGCGACCCACTCGGCGACCCCCAGGCAGCCGAGCAACAGGGCGTGCCATGGGGACCCGGTGTTGGAGAGGCCCTCGACGGGAGCAATGACGAGGTGCCAGCGGAGCGGATCGCCGCTGATGATCGGCGTCGACTTTTCACCGGCGTTCGGCGTCGGTCTTCGTTCCCTTCCCGGCGCTACCGTTCAGCGCTTCCAGTCTGGTAGAGGGATCTGACCTGCACCGAGTCCCCCATCAACCGGTGCAAGGCCGTGCCGAACCAGCGGTGAACGTCTCACGCAGATCATCAGCTGACGGGGCACTGGCACTGCTGCTGAGGACAGGCTGGACGGATGTCCACCCAGGCACGCTGCGGATCGAGGAGAGCCTCTTCGGCCGCGTCTTCTGGGCCCTCGACCTGAATGACCGACCCCTCACCGGCTACCTCGCCGAGGTCTCCAGCATCCGCGGCGCCACCCTCTGACCCCGAGCGCCGCCCTGCAATCCGCCCCACGTACCGCAGGCTCCGCTGCCGCGGTCAGATCTGCCGGTCCGGATCGGAGAATGTCAGACCGCCGGCACCCAGAGTGCGGCGGGCAGGCTGGGGAGCCGGGACGTCATCGCCGGGCGGCTGGCGGAAGTCCGCGCCCTGCTCCACCGGCAGCCGACGCACACCGGACTGGGCAGGCACGGACACGTCGGTGGCGGGCTCAGAGCGTGGTGGTGAACCGGGTGGTGTTCGGTGGGGTCGGGTCGGGGCTGCCTCGAACGTTGATGCTGGCCGTTGGGCGGGTGTAGACGAACGGGCCTCTTGGTAGGAGTGCGGTTGTCGAGACCAACCCTCCGGCCCAGGAGGCCCGTTGCCGTACCAGTTGACCATTCCCGTGCCGGGCGATGCCACTTCGGTCACTCTGGCGTGTGACTGCTTCGTTCACCAGTACGGGGCGATCGCGGCGGGGCGGCGTGCGCCGCACTACCCGTCCGACATGACGGATGCGGAATGGGCCCAGATCAAGGCCTCGATGCCGGTGCCGGCCTGGTTGGAGGGCCGGGGCGGACGCCCCGAGGCCCACTGCCACCGTGAGATGGTCGACGCAGTGCGCTACCTCGTCGACAACGGCGCGAAGTGGCGGGCGATGCCCGTCGACCTGCCGGCCCCGCGCAAGGTCTACGACTTCTTCCGCCGCTGGTCGCGCCACGGATACGTGCGCGAGCTCTACCAGCGGCTACGTCGCCTGCAGCGCGAGCGGGAGGGCCGGGCGGCCGAGCCGAGCGCGGGCATCATGGACGCCCAGTCGGTGGACGGCTCGGAGACCTGCCCGGCCGCCACGCGCGGGACCGACGGCAACAAGCTCCGCGACGGACGCAAGCGCCACATCCTGACCGACACGGGCGGCCTGCTGCTGGAGGTCACCGTCACCCCCGCCAACGTGCACGACTCGGTGGCCGCCCCGGAACTCATCGACGCGTTCATGGCCGAGCCCGGACGCCTGCTGAAACTGGTCTGGGCGGACACCGCCTACCAGGGCCCGGCGCTGGCGGAGGCGTTCGCGGCGCACGGAGTCAGGGTCGAGGTCGTCAAACGCCCCGACGGGACCAGGGGATTCGTGGTGCTCGCCCGCAGGTGGGCGGTCGAGCGCACACTGGGCTGGCTCTCACGGGCCCGGCGCCTGAACCGCGACCACGAGCGCCGGCCCGACCACCACACGCAGATGGTGTGGTGGGCCGCCCTGATCACCCTGACGCGGCGACTGGCGAAAGAACGTCTTCACTGGCCCGAGTTCCGGCCAGAGCGCCTGGACCCGCGGCAGGCCTGAACAGGCCCCGCTCACGCAGGAGCCAGCCGCGCGCCTGGAGTGCATAGGCACGGTGGCGCACCTTCTCCACCTCGTTCAACCGCGCCGCGTCCCGCCCCAGGGCCCGGGTCAGCTCCTGCACCGTGACCGGCCCCGGCGCGGCCAGGGCCGTCTCGAAGACCTGCCGGTAGGCCCCGCACAGCGCATCGGCTCCCAGCCCCGGCTGCCAGGCCGGCGGCCGGGCATCGTAGCCCTCCCGCAGCACCGGACCCGTCGGCGGTGTCCCGGCCACACCCACGGGCTTCTCCACCACGGTCGGCGCTGGTGACGCCCCGTCACCCTCCCGTCCCGCACCCGGCCCTTCGGCGAACATGAGCGCCACCTCCTCGCGGGCGATCCGCGCATGCTCCAGCCGCTGGCGAGCCGCCTCCGCCTGCACCTCGGCCTCCCGCAGCATCTCCAGCCAGGACTCCAGATCCTCCCGGGCCCGCGCCTCCCGGACTTCCAGCAATGCGATCACCGACGGCACTCCGCACCTCCACAACCAGACGAACCCTCCGCTGGCTGCCCCCAGCCGGCCACCCCGACACCGCCACCACCCGAAAGCTGCCGGTCATCGAGCTACAGACCGGTTCACCACCACGCTCTCAGAAAAAGCGGCCAGCCCAAGGCTGCGACGGTCAGCGGTCATGATCCCCAGTCTGGCAGGCCCATAGGTCCACGGGGCGGGAAGCTCACCTGGCACGGCCGAGGACGCGGGTTTGGCCCTGCTGGTAGGGCCAAACCGCTACCACGGGTGATAGTGCGTTGGCCCCGGCCAGCGGGGCCAAACCGAGAGGCCCGAGCAGCATTGCTCGGGCCTCACAGGTGATCCATCCGTCTACATCTTGTTATGCCAGGAGATAACTTCTGGGGGTCTACAACCCGCACTCGGCGCTGTCGTCACCCTGTGGCGGCCAGGCCGCCGCGGTTGCTGCGGGGTGGCCGGCGACGATAGCTCGGCAGGACGACCTCGGGGACGTCAGCAGGCACCTCGTCCAGCGCTTCGATCCACTCCTCCTGACTGCCTTTGAAGGCGATCCGGGGGTTGATCCGGTGCAGTCCGTTCGAGACGCGCCAGATCAGGCCAAGCTCCGCGAGTCGGCCCATAGCCGGCGAGATGTTGCTCTTCGCGGTGCCGAGCCGGTCGGCGATCTCCTCCAGCGTGAGGGTGACGTAGCCACCGTCGGTCATCTCGCCGAGCACGGTGTGCCACACGTCGTACTGCAGGGTCGTCAGCCGGTACAGCGGCAGCGCCCGCGAGAGATCCTGTGCGGTCAAGACCGAGCCCTCAGCAGTCAGGAAGGTCCCGGTGCCCTGGTCCTGTTCGGCGGCGGTCATCACAGGGACTCCAATCGCGGACGGCGAGTGCGGCGGGGAGGACGGACGTCGCCCTCGGGCAAGGTGATCTCGGGGATGGAGTCAGGCATCATCGCCAGCGCACGCTGCTGGTCCGCGCTGCTGCCCCAGAAGGCGATCCGGGGGTTGATCCGGTAGCGGCCGCGCTTCTCCAGCCACATGAACCCCATCCCGAGGAACCGGGTCAGCGCCTCGCCAGCCTCCTTGCGTCCGATGCCCAGCCGCTCGGCAAGCTTGATCACCGTGATCGGCACGATACCGCCCTTGAGCTGAGCTCCGAGCATGGTGTGCCACACGTCGTACTCGGTCGCGGTCAGGCCGATGAACGGCAGCTTCGCAGACAGCTCTTTCGACGCCATATAGAAGGTGTGCCCCAGAAAGTCGAAGTCCTCCCGTCGACCAGCTGCAGGCTCCGGCGCGGGCGCCGGGTTCAACGAGACCGACTCACCCGGCAGTAGCCGGATGGAGACGACATTCTGCCCGCCTGCGATCTCGGCAGGCGGGGGCTGGGCCGGCTGCTTGCCCGGCCGGGACGAGGGGAGGCGGACTACACGGCCGCCAGTTGAGGGACTGATCACCGCCAAAGGTTATCCCAGCGCATAACTTTTGTAGGTGTAGGACCCCCACTCCGGCGTGGCGCACCCTAAATGTGGGACTACAACCCTTGGTTACTCGACAGTAATGGGGGTTACAAACCCACATTCGCTTCACGTTTCAGCAGGTCAGCGCCTTGCTGCTCTTTGAATACCTAAGACCCACCCTCGCACGGAACGCTCGCCCATCGGGCTTCGCCCGATACTGCAGCAGCTGGCAGGCCCGTGCCGCTACCGCCACCCGCGCTAATCTGACAGCCGGTCGAAACTCCTGATCAGCGGTTCACCTCACCACGCCGATCACGGAAGTCCGGCTGCCGCCGGACCCGGGCCTTGACGGCCCTTTCCGCGCTCATCCTCCCCGCCGCCAGCCGCCCTGGGCCTTCCGGCACGCCGAGGTACGGAAGGTTCATGAGTACCGCCCGACGCGGCTTGTTCTCGATGCCTCCGGCAGTCGTAATCGTGGGCGCCGCGGGATCCCGTCCAGGTGGGCTGGCAACAGCAAGCACCGCATGGCCGGTGGCAGCACCAGCAATCGAGGCAAAGGCAGGACGGCAAGCGTGCCAGCCCAGCACGAACATCTGCCACCGGATCTGATGGCAACTGCCCAGGTCACGCCGTCTTCGGCGTGACCGGTGCGGTGGCGGGCCGACGGCTGGGCCGGCCACGGCCCTGACGGCGGATCCGACGGCGCAGGGCAGGCGGCAGCCGGATGGTCCAGCGCATCCGGGCGCTGGCCACGGGGTGCGGGGGCGGAGCAGCCGCGACCAGCCAGGCCCGGCGCAGCCGGGCCGCGTCGGTGGCCCGGCTGCCGCCCGTACCCGGCTCTCCGGCAGGGCAGGCGGGCCACCTGGCCGGGTTGGGGAAGACCGAAGGGGAGGGGGCGGTCGTCCTTCGTCCAGGGAGCCGGGAGCACGTCTACGCAATTCCTCAAGGTCTGGTTCTCTGAATTCGATGGGCGCGTTAAAAGTAGAAGTCCCGGCCGCCTTTTGGGCGGCCGGGACTTCTACTTTTGTGACTGAGCGCTTCTTCTGGCCAGTTGAGCGAACCTCTGGGCAGCGACGACGTCCAGAGCCGCTCCGGGATCGAATTTGGGTGCAGCCCGATGGCGGTTGCAACGGTGCGTAAGCCCGGCGGGCATTTCGGGAACGCGTTTCGGGTGGTTGGACGAGCAGGAGCACCCGTGGGCCGGCGCCGCTTCTGCGGTGCCGGCCCACGGGCGGTCACGGGGGCTCTGCGTGATCGGTTGATGCCTGGTCATCGGTGTGCCAGTCGAGGAGGGCGGGGCTTCGGGTGGCCCGGGCGCACAGGCCCTCGGCGGCTCGGATGGTGTCGGCGGCGGCCTCGGCCCGCAGGATCATGATCAGGTCAAGTCGGGCCCGCGGCGCCAAGGGACCCAGTGCCTTGGCCCTGCCCCTTGCTCAGATGCCCACTCGGGCGCCCCAGGTGTTGTTGCCGAACAGCGTCTGGTAGAGCTCGGATCCGTTGACCATCGACACGACCTGGTCGTTTCCGCCCGGGCTGGGGGCCGCGGTGATGCTGACGATCGCCATCTGGTTACCGGGGATGCCAACGGTCGCGCCGAAGCTGCCGCCTCCGAAGTAGGTCTGGTAGGTCTCGTTACCGCCGGCCACCGAGAACAGCTGGATGTTGCCGCCCGGGCCCACTGCGGCAGCGATGCCGGTCGCGTTCACGGCCGCTCCGGCGATGCCGGGGGCCGCGCCCCAGGTGTTGTTTCCGAAGAGGGTCTGGTAGGTCTCGCCACCGTTGACGACCGAGAAGAGCTGGGCGTTGCCGGTGGTCGACTCCGTGGCCGCGGCGATGGCGGTGGCGCCGGTCGGTGCTCCGGGGATGCCGACGACGGCGCCCCAGCTGCTGCCGCCGAAGTAGGTCTGGTAGGTCTCGTTGCCGCCGGCCACCGAGAACAGCTGCGAGTTGCTCGCGCCCAGGGTGGCGGCAATCGCTGTCACGTTCGTCGGCGAGTTGGGGACCGGGACGACGCCGCCGAAGCTGTTGGCGGTGAACCAGGTCTGGTACACCTCGGCGCCGTTCACCACGGAGACGATCTGCAGGTTGCCGGTCGACTGCTCCTTGACCACGGCGATGGCGGTGGCATTGGCAGGCGCGTTGGGAATGCCGACCTCCGGTCCCCAGGTGTTGTTGTTGAACCAGGTCCGGTACTGCTCGACACCGTTGACGATCGAGAAGACCTGGATGTTTCCAGTCGGATCCGGTGCGGCCGCGACGGTGCCGGCCGCGACGTTGACGCTGACGGGGGCGGCCGGGTAGGTGTGGTTCTGTCCGTCGATCTCGTTGGCGCTCACCGAGACGGTGTAGCTGCCGGCAGCCAGCCCGGCGGTGTTCCACGTCTGGGCGTAGTTGGTCGCGCCACCGCCGCCGGGGATGGTGAGGCTGTAGCCGTTGGGGCCGCTGATGTTGTAGTTGAGCCAGTTGATGACTTCCTGGGAGCTCGCCATCGCCGTGAGGTTGACGTTGCCGGAGACCGTCTGCCCCGGTGCGATGCCGTTGAGCGTGACGCTGAAGCCGGCCGGGATGGCGGGCGGGGTGACGGGTGAGACGTACTCCTTGATGAGCCAGCCCTCGGCACTGGAGCCAGTCGCGGAGGCGGGGTAGGTGGTCGTCTGGACCTGGCCGTTGGCGGAGATGTCGGCCGCGGCGGACGAGGAGGTGCCCGGCGGGACGTAGTAGTCGTTGCCGGAGGTGA
This sequence comes from Kitasatospora sp. MAP12-44, assembly GCF_029892095.1. Classification (NCBI taxonomy): domain Bacteria; kingdom Bacillati; phylum Actinomycetota; class Actinomycetes; order Kitasatosporales; family Streptomycetaceae; genus Kitasatospora; species Kitasatospora sp. MAP12-44. The sequence continues at coordinate 64,404 of NZ_JARZAE010000001.1, read as the reverse complement.
TGGTGACCTGCGAGCCGCCGGGCAGCCCGGTCACCAGCCCGACATGCTGGATCGTGCCGCTACTGTCCTTGAATACCACCGCATCGCCCAGATGGGGCGTCGAGCTGATGGTGTGCTCGTTGCTGCCGTAGGTGTCGAAGCTCGCGGCATAGCCGTTGAGGTTGCTGATCCCGGTCGTGACCCCTGCCTGTGCCCATGCCCAGGCGGCGAAGTCGGCACACCAGTTCTCCTGCTTGCCACCCGAACCGTTGCAGCTGTAGTTGCCGCTATTGCCGGGATTGACGTAGCCCTTGCCGCCGAGCGCGCACGGACCGCTGCCGGTCTGGCCGTTGGCGATGGAGGCGATGCTGCCGGCGGTGTTGGCCGCGGCGGGACCAGCGGTGATGAGGGCGGTCAGCGGCAAGGTGAGAGCCGACGCGGTGAGGGTGGCGAGGATGCGGCGAGCGCGCGCGGAAGGCATGGGTGTACCCCGTTCGTGGTGAGCAGAGGAATGGTGGTGCCCGATCCGCGAGTCGGCCGGGCCGGTGGGTCGGGACTGTCGTGATGAGGGTGTTTCAGCTGTCCAGTGCGGCCATGGGAAGCACCCTGGGGCTCAGGGCGTTCCAGCCGGACAGGGCGGGGCTTCGGGTGGCCCGGGTGCACAGGCCCTCGGCGGCTCGGATGGCGTCGGAGGCGGTCTCGGCCCGCAGGAGCACTACCAGCTCAAGCTCGCCGGCGGTTGCGTGAGCCTGGACGCGGACGTGGTCGAGTCCGTCGGCCGTGGTTGCGTGGGCCCAGACCAGGTCGACCACGGTGGCGGGGTGCGGGTTCCGGTCGCGGGCCGGTGGTCCGGTCAGGTGAGTGGCCACCACGTAGCGCGCGTTCAACGCCTAGCTCCAGCAGCCGCCGCAGACCAGGCCGGGGGCCTCGTCCGCAGCGGTGGCCACGGTGGTCACCGGCGCGGCGGGCGCGGTCGCAGCGTCGGCGGGTGCGGCGGAGAGCCCGATGCCGAACAGGGCGATCAGACCGAACAGGACGAATCGCAGCGTTCCGGGCATGGCGGGACCTCCGTTTGGGTGTCTGTGGGGTGTCGGCACGCGGGTCGCTCTGGTGCCGGGTCCGTCGGGCTGTCGGCGCCCTCCGGTGGACAGAAGTCTTCCGCGCAGCTCGGGCCGGCGGAAGCGGCTGCCGCTGGCCCGAACGTTCCATGGCACGATCGGGCCAGACCCGTCGCATCCGGGTGCGGGACCTTGCTCCGGTCGCACTGGTCATGTCACGCTCGGACGGCACACGGGCATCACAACGGCATCACACGGGGGACGGGGGCTGGAGCGGTGCTGCGCGCTCTGGGACTGGATGCGGTCAGCGAGCAGGTGTACCAAGAACTGCTGGCTGAACCGACGTTGGACGCAACGCTGCTGGCCGAGCGCCTCGGTCTGAGCCAGGACCAGGTCGGTGCGAGTCTGGATACGCTGGCCGACCTCGCGCTGCTGCGGATGTCGCGCGAGGCGCCGCAGCAGCGGCGCCCGGTCAGCCCGGAGCGCGCCCGCGCGCTGCTGCTGCGCCACGAGGAGGAGGAACTCCGAGCCCGCCACACCGCCCTGGAGGCCAACCGCACCGCGGTTGCCACCGCGGCCGAGCGGGCGACCCGCGAGCGGCAGCGGATCCCTAGCGGCACCGAGCAGCTCGACGGCCTGGACGAGATCCAGTCCCGCCTGGAGTCCCTGCTCCAGAGCGCCACCACCGAGATCTGCTCGATCGTCCCCACCCTGATGCCCCCCGAAGCCCTGGAGGCCGCGCGCCCACTGGACGAGGACCTGCTCGGGCGCGGCGTCACCCAGCGGACGCTCTGTCACGAGGGCGTGCGCACCAACCCCCGTGCCCTCGCTTACGGGCGCTCGATGGCCGCCGTCGGCGCGCAGCTGCGCACCGCGCCGGCGCTGCCGCACCGCCTGCTGATGGTCGACCGGGCCATCGCCCTCGTCCCGCTCGACCCCGCCTCGACGGCCCCCAGCGCCGTGCTGGTCACCTCCCCCGGGATCGTGGCCGCGCTGGCCGAGTTGTTCGACCGGATCTGGGCGGACGCCGCCCCGCTGGACCAGACCCCAGCCCCCGACTGTGCCACCGGCATCACCGCAGCCGAACGAGAACTCCTGAGGATCCTCTCCACCGGCCTGACCGACGAAGTCGCTGCCAAGCGCCTGGGTGTCTCCGTACGCACCGTGAAGCGCCGGATGGAGGAGCTGATGCGCCGCCTGGAAGCAGGCTCCCGCTTCGAAGCCGGCTTCAAAGCCTGCCAACACGGCTGGCTCTGAACCGCCCCTGCCCGCCGCAGCACCGAGCGCCCGGCCCTGACACCTCTCCGATCATCCGGCTCTTTATGCTCTCCGAAGTGCTGGTGCCATAAGCCGACGGAGTCGGGCAGAACAGAGGAAGACACGAGCACCCCCGCTATCGCGAGCTGAAGGCACTACTCGACGCCCAGGCCGACCAACTCGCCGCCGCCATCGACACCGAACGCTCAGCCCGCCAAGTGTCCTGCTCACTCGCCCACTGAAGCGCTCAGTCACAGGTTTCGGCGGCATGAGGGCGTCGGGTGGGGGTCAAAGCTCGATGTCGAGCCATCCGATGTCGTTGAGTTCGGTGGTGAGGCCGGCGGCGCGGCGGCCGTTGTCCTTGAAGTAGTGCTCCTGAAGGGCCTGGGCGAGCAGCGCTTCCTGCTGGGCTTGGCTGGCGCCGGCGTCGCGGGCGGCGTAGAGGCGGCGGGCCACCTCGCCGGGCATCTTCTGGGTGATCAGGCGCTCGCGTGGGTCGTCGGTGGAGCCGGCCGCGGAGCTGAAGCCGAACTTGGCCTGCAGGTGGAGCAGGAAGCCGTACTGCTCGGCGGCCTTGCGGGTGCGGGCCTTCACCCGGGGCTGCCACTTCGAGCGGACCTGCTTCTCGATCGTCTTCGCGGCGGCGGGCCTCGGGGTGCCCTGGCCTTTGAGCCAGCGCTGCACGGTGCGCTGGGAGACGCCGAGCTCCTGGGCGAGCTGCTTGGTGGAGCCCTTGGCTCCCTTGAGCAGGAAGCGCATCCGGGCGGTGGTGGACTGCGGGATGGGGCGGGTGCGCTCGGCGCGCTCCAGTCCCTCGTCGATCTCCCCCACGGGGTGTCTCCTTTCCTGCGGCCTCACGGGCCGCCGGTGGTGGTGGTCTGGGTGGTGGGCGGTCGCCGGGCAGGGCTGGCGACCGCGGGGGCGGTTACTCGTCGTCGGAGACGACGCCGCCGGTCTTGATGTGCCGGGCCGGGTTCGCCCCGTCGGCCAGCATCTCCACGATCTCCGCCATCGGCCGGCTCCCCTCGAACTTCACGTGCCCCGGCGAGACACCCAGGCGCAGCGAGGTGGTCAGGGTGGCGTCCGGGCGGGTCAGGATGTCCAGGGCGCCGGGCCCGGGGGCGGCGAAGACCGCGCAGTCGGACAGGACGGCGAAGGCGGCGAGGCCGGTGTCGGCTTGCATGCGGAGCAGCTTGCGGTGGAGGTTGACGGTGGCGGTGTCGATGACCAGGGCGCGCATCAGCGGATCCCAGGTCGCCCGCTCCAGGGCCGCCCAGCGCTGGCCGGGCTTCCAGCCCTGGCGCGGCTTCTCCCTCAGCTTGCCGATCGTGCCCTTGGCGGTCTGCTTGATCGCGGTCAGCACCGCGAGCTCGGCCGGGTCGCCCTGCTTGATGGCGGCCATGGCGTCCAGGAACGCCAGCGGGTCGGTGTCGGCGAGGGTGAGCGGCACGCCCAGGGCGGCCATGGTGTCGACGTACGCCTGGCGCAGCCTCTTGTGCCACGGGTCCAGGTACGGGCCGGACTCGTGGCGCAGCCAGCTTTCCAGGGGCTGCGCCTGGGCGCCGAGTTCGAGGGCGTAGGCGACCTTCGCGGTGGAGTACCAGGCCGGTCCGGTCGGGCGGGTGCCGTCGGCGGTGAACGGGTTCGGCAGGTGGGGGTCCAGCTCGAGGTGGGAGAGGTCGACGAGCCAGGAGCCGGGGAGCTTCTTGTCGAAGGCGGGCTGCAGTTCGTGGACCGGCTCCGACAGTGGCAGCGTCAGGCGGCCGGCAGCGGCGAGGAAGGCCATGTTGACGTCGAGTCCGACCGCGAACGGCGCCACCAGTTCGGTGTCGGTGAGCGGGCGGTGCCAGTCCCACGCCTCGGTGACCAGTACGTCGCCCGGCGCGCGGTGCTCGGCGAGCGGGTGCATGTCCGGGACCTCCGGGATCGCCGGGTCGAAGGCGTCCTTGGGCCGGGAGCCCTCCACCGGCCCGGACGTCCAGCCGGCCTCGGTGCGCACCGCCATGGTCGGCGGGCGCAGCGCGGTGACCAGTTCGAGGCCGGAGACGGCGGTGGTGCCGCGCGGGGTGATGACCCGCGTCGCGTAGGTGCCCAGCAGGCGGGCCAGGTCCGGGGCGGCCAGGCCGTCCGGGACGGCCCAGCCGCCGGAGGCCAGCGCGCCCCAGCCGGGCACGCAGAGCTGGACGCACACGCGCTTGCCGTCCTCGGGCGTGCGGTAGATCCGCGCCCACGGCCCGAGGCCGCGCCGGGTGAGCAGCCAGCCGGCCTTGCCGAGGGCCTTCACCGCCTTGTGGGTCTCGGGCAGGCGACCCAGACGCGGCACGAAGTCGCGCTTCTCATCCTTGCCGACCGGCGGCAGGCCCAGCTCGGCCAGCGCCGCGTCGGTGAGCGCCACCAGGGCGTCGCCGTCCTTGCCGTGCCGGTGCAGCCGCGGCGCACCGAGCCCCACCTCCAGCGCCCACTCCACGACATCGGCGAGCGTGCGCCCGGTCGGCGCGGTCGGCGCCTGGTTGCCGTCGGCGAGGTAGGCGACCAGGCGCCGGCCATCCGCAGCGACGTCGAGGACCGCGAGCGGACCGGAGGGGTAGCGGGCGGCGGCCGCCAGCTCCCAGTCCGCCGCCCCGGTCGGCGCGGCGGCCGGCTTCTTCGCCGGGGCCTTGCGCGCCCGCGAGGACGCGGCCGGACGCGACGACGACGCCCGGCGCGGTGCGGTCACCGGCCCGGCGGTCGGCGCGGCCCGGCGGGGCGCAGCGGCCGGAGCCGCCGGGGCGGCGGGAGCCGGCTGCACCGGCTGTTGGATGGCTGGGACAGCGGCCGCGGCATCCACAGTGGCAGGTGACGCGACGGCAGCAGCGGGGCGGCAGAAGCCGCCCAGGTGCATCGGATGGTTCTGTGCCCGGTAGACCGACGGGTTGCCGCACTGCACGCACGGCAGCGGCGGGCCCATCACCAGCGAGCCGTCCGGGTTCTGGTCCAGCATCACCATCTGCACCACCGGTGCCGGCTGCTCGGGCACCGGAACGGCGGCGAACGCCTCCGGCACGACCGGGGCCGGCGCCGGGGCGGGGACCGGCTGGAGCGCGGGGAACCGCTCGGCCAGACCGCGCAGCAGCCGGGCGTAGTCGCCGCGCTGCGGCGGCCGCGGCTCGCTGCGCCCAGTCTCCCAGGTCCAGATCGTCTCCTCCCGCACCCCGACCCGCTCAGCCATCCGGGCCCGGGTCACCTTCGCCGCCTGACGCAGCCGCTTGCGCTCCGCCGGCGGCGGCAGCTCCTCCTCGTCGATCTCCGCGAGCAGCGCGTCGATCGGGTCCATCCCCTCGGTCATCTCGTACCTCCTGCCTCCATCATAGTGCACTTTCTAAGGTTAGATCTAATGTTTCACTAACCCTTGCGAGTGGTTCTGAAGACGTTGAATCGACGGGGGGTCTCCCCACCAGGCGGACACCATTAAGCGAAGTAGTTCGAGAAGTCGCGGCGAGCCCTCCCGGACGCCCGAAGGGCTTCTACAGGTGGCTTCGCGCGCGACGCGCGAGCCCGGCCGGCCTTCGCCAGAGCCCGGCAACCAGGGGCCCTGCGGACCACTCGAATCACCCCGCCGAACGGAGGGGGTGGCGTCACCGGTGACGCCCAATATCTAAAACCCTGTCCAGAACCAGGCCGCTGCGCTCCTCCCGGCCGGCCGTAGGCCCCTGACGGGTGGCCTACGCGCGCGAGGCTGGCGGCCATCCACTGGTGTGGTCGTAGGCGGTGTCAGAGCGCAGGTCCGCCTTCGAGGGCGGTGCTGGCGAAGCGGCCGTACCAACCGTCGAAGAGCAGGCGGCCCTGACGGCGTCATCGCCTGTGGTGATGATCGGTGCGCCAGCGAGGCGGTCGGACGCGGCTTTGAGCAGGTCGCGGTGGTGGTCGGTGGACCCGACGCCGGAGAGGGCGCGAATGGGGATCATGCACTCCGCCGCCGCCAGTCGCTGGTAGACGCAGTGGCTGTCGCTCTCCGCACTGATGATCCCGGCGCCGCGCCCGAAGATCAGCGCGGCACGGGCAGCGATGGTGTGCGTGAAGAACGACTTTGAAGGGCTGGGGCTTGCACTGCGGCAGTGCGGTGCCGGTCACATTCGAGGCGTCGTCCATGGCGCTGGTCACGGTCGGCTTCTCTCGGAGGGGAGGGCGGTTCGGCAGGCCGGGTTCGGCGGCCGACCGACGGGAACCGCTAGATCGTCTTCTGCGGGGCGATCATGACCTAGCCCGACTACGCGGGGACGCGAGCGGGGCCACAGGCGCCCTGAGGGGCGCTCAGGGTGCTTCTCGGATGATCTACAGACCGAGGTCGGATGCCAGGCCGGCGATGGGCCCACGGGGATCCGCACGTCGGTGGTGCCGGGCAGATCCCTGGCCGTCGGGGGCTCAGCACCCACGCGCTGGCCGCCGACCTCCGGACGGTCCACCTGAGCCCCCCTACTCCTGATCGGGGACGGCCTGGATCGTGCGCCGGCGGCGGGCGTCGACGTTGCCGACCTTCCGGGGTGCCTCAGCGCGAGCGTCCGGGGTGATCTCGGGTGCCTCCAGCGCCTCTGCGACAAGACGACGGATCTCGGGGTTGGAGGCGAAGAAGTAGCGGGGGTTGACCCGGTAGCGGGTCGGGTCGGGGTTCTCCACCAGGTGGAGGGCCTCCAGGCGGGCCAGGGCGTCGTAGACGGTCGATGTGGACATGCCGCAGTCGTGCGCGATCTCCTCCACATCGGCGGCGATCAGATCGAACACCGCGCCCTGAATGGTCAACCACTCCAGGACGCTGCGCTGGGCCGCGGACAGGTTCAGGGTGTAGACCGGCGGCATACCGAGGGTCTCCGGGTCGAATGGCCCGTGGCCGTATCCGTGGGTGGCGGCGCTCATCGGCTCGTCCCTCCGGTCATGGTGCTGCTGGCGACGCGGCGCGGGCCGAGCGTCTTGGCCGCAGACTTCTCTGCGGCCTTCTTTGCCGCATCGACGGCCTTCTTGTCCGGTGTGATGGCCGGTGGGTCCAGTCTGCGACACGCCTGGACCTGGGCCTCGCCGCTGCCCTCCCAGAACCGGCGCGGGTTCAGCTGGTAGGTGGAGCTGCGAGGCGAGGTCTTCAGCAGGATGTTGAGCTTCACCAGGCGGGCCAGCGCCGTCTTCGCGGTCGTCTCGGTAACGTGGATGGCTGCGGCGGCGGCAGCCGCAGTCGCCTTGACGGCGCCCCCCGCCCCGCCGTTGGAGCGCACCCAGTCGATGGTCGCCCACTCCGCCCCGGACAGCGCCAGCGAGTACAGCGGGGCATCGTCGGTGTAGGCGTTGAGGGTGTAGGAGCCGTCCATGGAGTGCGGCGTCCTGACCTTGGGCGCAGGTAGTACCGCCCCCGTGTCCAGGTTCACCAGGGCGATGTTGCCCCTGCGAGCCATCCCTGCTCCTCACCGTGCTGGTCGCTGTCCGACAACCGGTTCAACGACCGGTCCGCCGTCGGGTCCCTAGCGGCGGCTTTTTCAGACGCTAGCTCCGAAAAACCCGACCTTAGGGGCATGAACGTACAGCATGACCGCCGAAAAACTCAGGTGATTGGCACCATGTCGAGGACCAGCCGTCTCGCTGGTCCCTGCCGTAACGTCTGGTTTTCTGGCCCTAGCGTCTGGTTTTCCAGCCGTTAGCGAGAGCATCACCGCAGGTCAGGGCATATGTCCCTTTCTTTAGTAAAGGCGCGCGTTCGCGACAGGGATCCGACAGCGGGTGTCACGCGAGCCAGGGACTCGGCGCAACTGACCGCTGACCTCAACCAGCTTCACGGCCAGCCACCCACTACTTGCGAGAGCACTCAATGCCTGCCAGCGGACATCAGCCACCGCGCAGCAGCCATCCTTGAGCGGCAGGTGAACCCGCTGCAGGACCCCCATCATTCAGGTGGCGACCCCAGGACCATGTAGCGGGGATCTTTGACACCAAGTCAGGTCTACCGTTATCACCTTCACCGTCGCTCCGGAGTCACCGAGCTGGGTACGGTCCGCAGTTCGGCCGCGCCAGCACCGTCGGAGGGGCCGCCCCAGGACCCCCTGCCCCTACGGCGAGATCGACGGCGCCGCGTGCCATGGACTGAGGGCACTGTCGAACAATGTGACGATCCGATTCCGGACAGTGACGATCCGAATCGAGTCACCTGCTGCCGACTACCCACCAGGCGATCAGCCCGGCCCCCACGCTTGACCCCGCACGGTCAGCGCCGTGCCCACACCAAGGGGGAGGCAGATGATGGGCACCACCCGGCAGGTCGAGCTGCTGCGCACCGAAGTCGGGCAGATCCTGCAGAAGGGACTCCAGGAGCTGCGCGCCGACAACGCGGCTCTGCGCGGCGACAACGCCGCCTTGCGCAGCGAACTCGCGGCCGCCGTCGCCGAAGGCCTGCGGGAGAACCGTGAGGAGCTTCGTCGCACCCTGGGCCGGGAGCAGAAGGAACTGATCGAGGCCCGCAAAGAGATCCGGGACCTACGCCGTCAGCTTGACGAGGCCCGCGCCGGCCGCACCGACCCGTCGGTCGAGGCTGCCTTCGACGGGGACCCGGATCGGGATCCGCTGTCTGCCGACCGCGAAAGCAGCACGGCCTGGGAGCCCGCCACCGGGGCAGCCCCCGACCCGTTGCCGCAGGACGACAACGACCCGATCAGCCCGGAGTCGGCCGCGCCCACCACCGACGTTCGGGACATCGCCCTGGCCAGCCAGACGGCGTCCACTGACCGCACCGCCCAGCCAGCCACACTCGTGAAGGAGACCACTGTGCCCGAGCCGACCAAAGAGCCGACCGACACCGCCGCGGAGGCCGACATGGTCGCCGAACTCGCCGGAGCCGTGAGCGACCTGCTGCCCACCGCCGAGGCCTCCCACATCCAGCTGGCCCCTGCCGAAACGCCTACGCCGGACACCGTGACCGGCAAGGCCCGGCTGGAAGCCGACCTCTTCCGCACCCTGGCAAACGCGGCGTGCGTCAGCGCCGCCGAACTGGTCTGCCACCCTGCCGCCTGGCAGTTCATCGGCTCCCGCACCGCGGCCGCCAGCCCGCACTTCCAGTTCCCTGCCGCCGTCGCCCAGGACAAGACCGACATGGTCACGGTCCTGCTGCCCGGCCCCAGCCTCATGGCCGTCATCAAGGCCCTCTACAGCGCCTACTGGGCCGCCGGCAGCGACCTGACCCACATCGAGGACCGCGCCCTGGCCCTGGCCTACTACACCGCCATCGCCCACGAGGTCCGCAGGACCCAGCCGGTCATCGCCACCACCGAAACCACGGACGCCGCCCGGCCACGCACCCGCATCATCATCGACCAGCGCCCCCACCTCAGCGCCTGAGCCGCAGCCAACGGACACGCCGCCCCCAGGCCCAGTTGCTCGACCGACAGCGGCGGGGGTGGCCTCACCCTGGCTCTGGAGCCAGGTCGCTGCGCTTCTCCTGGACGGCCGTAAGCCCCTGACGGGTGGCCTACGCGCGCGAGGCCGGCGCCGAGCGGCTGCGCCTTCTGACCGGGACGAATTCATTGCTGTCCAGCTTCGGTCGCCGCGGCCGCCTCCAGCTGCTCCAGGTAGTACAGCGCCGAGGTCAGCTGGTCCCGGGTGAACGGCAGGGTGCGGCTGTGGGGGTCCTTGACCCGAGGCGCGAGTAGGCTGGCGGCGGCTTCCGCAGCATCCCGCGCAGCCCAGATTCTGCCGTCCACGCACTCGTCCGGGTCGAGCTGGAACGGCACCAGGTCCTGATGGGCGGCGAGGTTGTCGTTGTCGGCGCCGGTGAGTCCGATCAACCGGTCAGCTGCGAAGCGGATCTCGTAGTAGGCGCGGCGCACCTGGTCCTCGCCGAGGTCGAGTTCGTTCGGGCCGGCCATGTAGGCGCCGTCCTGCTGGTCGGTCCGCTCGATCTCGGCGTCGCGGGCCTGGCCGACCGTACGCCACAGCAAGCCGAGCAGGAACGCCAGGCGCAGCTCTGGGCTCCAACGGCTCAGCTCCTTGACTCTCTCGGGCACCTCGATGCCCAGGGCGTCCAGGGCGGCCCGCACCTGGTGCTCCGTCAGCCGGGGACTTCCTTCATGCCGGTCTGTCATATTTCCATCCTCGGAGATGAATTCAGCCATGGACGAAGACCGTAGATCGTCTTCTGCTAGTCGATCATGACCCCGCCTGCCGATCGGACGCGGGCGGGGGCGAACGGCCGTCAGAACGGCGCCTGGAGGCCCTGCTGGGCATAGACGGGGGCAGATCCGCCCCGCCGCCCCCGACCCTGTGACGCGCGGCAGCCGGGCGGGGACGGCTGCGAGCCGTGTCACCCCGGCTGACCTGCGGCGCGCGATTTCGTCCCCGAGCCGAAATGACCGGCAGGCGCAGTTAGGAATCTTGGACCCCTCGGTGTTCAAGCGGTACGCGGAGACGGTGACATCGAGGCCGAACGCCGACAGCAGTACCTGGACCGGGTGCTGCACCCGGACACCCCGGCCGACTGGGACGACTGATGCAGCCCATCCGTGGGCTGACACAAGCGTGCCAGCCCACGGCACTTGGCCAGCCCCGCGCGGACGCGGACACCATCGCGTGGCCGCCCCTCATCGAAGGCACCTGACCTGCACGAGAACGCTCTATTTCCGGTCAGACCCAGGTTGTCGGCAGTCGCACCGTCAGCAGTCCGTCGCCGGGTGGGCTATGACCGGGACTGTCAGATGTTGTCCGACGTCGATGCGGGTGGTTTCGAGGAAATTGACGGCCTGGAGTTCCGTGACCGTCGTCCGGTAGCGGCAGGCGAGCAGGCTCAAGCTGTCGCCCTGTTTGACGACGATCCGGGTCGACACCGGGAAGGACGGCCAGATAAAGCGCGGGATCGCACCGTACGTCAGATACGGGTTTGTTGTCGGCAGGGTGTACGGCTTGTACGTCGGGGGCGTCCGGTCTGTACCTCCGGGATCATTGGAGTTGTACAACGAGTTCGAGCTGTTGTAGGCGGGAGTCTCGTTCGACCTGTAGACGCCGACGATCCCGATGACGCCCGTGACCACCGCGACCACCACCGTGACGGCACGGATGGTCTCCTGGCGCCGGAGCGCGGCCTCGTCGAGCAGAGGCTTGATGCTCACACCGGTTGTGGCTCCCGGGCCCTGGGCAGTGCCGGCGGCGCCCGCAGTCGCCGCGGCCTGATTGGGGGACCGCAGTAGTGCCGTTGCCGGAGTCTCGGCGGCCGGATCAAGCCCGAGCGACGCGAGGTGCAGTCGCAGCCGGGGCACCTCGGTGGCCGGGTGGTCGATTGCCGCGCTGATCAGGCCCGGTAACTCCTCGGCCGCGGAGTCGGCCGCGATCAGTCGGCTGGGCCCGTTCCACTGGGTTGCCCACCAGGCCCGCCCAGCCTCGGTCAGGTAGTGGCCGATCAAGGCGAGAACGGCGGTAGCCAGTACGGTCTCGTCGGCGGCCGCACCCGATGGCCGTGTTTCGCTGTGGTCGCTCGCCAGCAACTCGACCAGTCGGTGGCCGCAACCGGCTTCCAGGAGGTCGAGGACCGTGCACAGGGTCACGGCCTGCACGTCCGTCAGCTTGCCGGCGGCACGAACCAGGCTCTTCGCCGGGGCGGTGGCTTGCAGCCGGGCCGCTCTGCCCAGCCATTCCTGCCATCCGAGATCCGGTTCGGTCTCGGTCGGGAACATCTCCCGGCGGAGCGCGCGGGACACGCAGTCGCGCTCCTCATCGGTGAACAGCTCTATCGCGGGGGCGTTGTCCATGGTCCGGCCCGTGACACGGCGGACCGGGCGGGTGCGCAGGACGTTCAGGCGCTGTTCAAGCGTCGGGTGCGAGTCGAGCCGGGAGGTCGGCCGTGCGGGCGGGTTGCGCCGCAGTTCGGCGAGCACGTCCCGGTAGTCCGGGTCGCACAGCATCGCCTCGAAGGCGGCGAATGGTTCGTCGGGCACGAATCCGGCGCGGTGCATCGGCTCCAGGCAGCCGATAGAGAACCGGTCCCACGCTGTGGGCAGGGCGTGCGCCGACCGCAGTGCGCTGGCCGTGACCCGGCGGCCGAAGTTCTCCGCCGCGCAGGCGTCGGCGTCAAGCTCCTGGCGGCGCCGGGCCGCGTACGAGACGTTGTCGTAGAACTCCGAGTACGCGGACAGCACGCCGAAAGCCGCCAGGGCGTACAGGGACTGGATCCGGAACAGGCGTCTGATGCTCCGCCTCTGGCTGCCCGATTCGCGGACGGCGCTGAGCCCCAGGCAGGCGTTGTGCAGCGCGACGGAACCGAGGTAGACCCGGGCGCCTAGGCGGGTGTGCCCCCGTGCATAGTGGCCCATCTCGTGTGCGAGCACCGCCCGCAGTTCGTCCACGGACACGCCGAGCAGCAGCGGCAGCCCGAGGTTCAGTCGGCGCTCCCCGGTGGCGAAGCCGAACAGCCTGGTCTCCTCGGACACTGAGGCGCTTGCCGTCGCGAGCAGGCGCAGGGTGGTCGGCGGGCGTGTGCCGACGGCCTCGGCGACCTCGCGCACCGCCTCCCATAGCCGGGGCGCCTGCTCGGGCGTGACCTCGACCGCGGGCCGGGAATCCGGGGCGAGCTTGAGCGTGAACACGCCGTAGTAGATCACCAGCAGGCCGGGGACGCTGCCCGCCGCCACGAACTGCGTCAATATCAGGAGGGCGAAGTTGACGCGGCTCCTGACCGCCAGGATCACCGGGACGAACAGCGCGGCGTCGAGCAGCACCACGAGCAGGATCACTACGTAGATGCCAACCAGCAGCGCGACGGCGCGCAGCGTACCGGCCCGCAGCCCGGTGGGCGTCGATTTCCGGCTCATCGGCTCTCCTTCCCGCGCGGGCCGGGCCCGGACGCGGTGGCCTGGGGGGCGGACCGGGTACGTCGAAGGCGCCGGACCCACCGTGCCCATCGGCTCTCCGGCTGTGCCGGACTGGATGCGACGGTGGCGACGGCCGCGCGGATCCGGCGCTGCGCGGCGTCCTGGTCCTCGAATTCTGCGCGCAGCCAGTCCTCTGCGGCGCGCAGGGACAGGACGATCGGGTCGTCCGGGGCGAAAGCGGGACCGGGCCGGCGCAGGGACAGGGCATCGGCAGACGGCACGGAGACCAGATCCTGGTCTGCGCGGCGCTTGGCGGGGGTCAGGCCCAGGATCTTCTCCAGCAGCCGACGGGCGGTGTGGACGTAGAAGCGGACCGTGCCGTCGGCCAGGCCGAGTTCGCGCGCGACCTGTTTCTGCGGCATGCCGTTCAAACAGTGCATGACCATCACGAACCGCATCTTCCCAGGCAGGGCGTCCAGGGCGTCGATCACCTCGTGCACGTGGTCGGTCAGGTCCGGTGCGGGCCCGGCCACTTCGAGGTCCAGCCCGGAGGGAGTCTGCCGTGACTTGTGGCTTGCGGCCTTCCACAGCCGCTGGCGCATGATCTTGTACACCCAGGCTTCCGGCGACTCGTAGCCTCCGATACGGTGCCAAACGCGGAACGCCTCGACGTAGGCCTCCTGCACGGCGTCCTCGGCGTCCTGCTGATGGCCCAGCATCCTCGCTTTGCGGAGCATGCCCGAGCAGGTCTTGGCGAAGAAGTCCTCGAATTCCGCAGCCTGACCTGCTGACCCGTCCGCAGCCGCGCTCGCAGCCGTGGCGCCGCTGTCGTCCGTGGACTTCATCGGACCGTCCCCTTGCTCAGCGCGCCCTCGGCCGGGCCGTGTGTCCGGACCGCCAGGACGCCGCCGTCGGCCCGGCGGTCGAGCACCGTCGCCCCGGGACCGGCCGCCCGCACCAGCGCCACCAGGCTCCGGTTGCGCGCGCTCTCCCGCAGCGACCAGGCCACCAAGTACAGCACCCGGACCGCGCCGGCCGTCAGGACCAGCATCCACTCACCCATTCGGGATCACACCCTTCAACGTCCGCCTGCCCGCGGTTGCGGGGCAGGTGCTCTCACTGGAGACAGGCGGCGGACCGCAGATTGTTTAGTGCTGACTGGCGGAATTTCTCAGCGGGGCCGGGAGGCGGCGGACGGAAGCCCTCCCCCCGGTGGTGTACCAGGACGGCAGGGGCCGAGATCTCGGCCCAGCACAGTGACTCAACTCAGCCTCCCCTTCGGCAAGATGGTAGCGACGGGGACCCGACGGCGGCCCCTGACCTCAAGGCCATTGACACTCCGTCACGGGACCCCACGGAAGTCCCCGACCCCTACTCGTCGAGCATGTCAGTTCAGTACCGGACCGCGTCCGGTACCCAGCTAAAGCAACGCCATTGCGCGGCCAGCGGCCCTGGCACCACAGGCCGGGGCCGTAACGGTCAGCGAGCCACCGATGTGCGCGAACCTCCGGAAGCGGCGCTCGGGGTACCGGGGGCACCAGCACGCTCGATACGGTGCCTCGCATGGTCACCGACATCGCCGGCGCAGCTGGCCCTCCCCCGCCGCGCGGCACATGGGAACACGCAATCTCCGCGGAGGAGGAGCTGACCCTGTGGCGCCTGGAGACCGTGCGCCGACAGGCGCTGTCCGCGCTGCAGGGCTGCGCGGCGACGGCCCGCTTCGGCGAGGACGAGCAGCAGCAGCTGCTCAACGCCTTCGGCACGCTGGTCTTCACCGCCGTTCAGGACGGCGCCGAGGACGTCCTGGTCGACCACATCGCCGACAGCGCCCGGCCCGGCCCCAGCACCGCCGACCGGGCGCCGGTGCTGGCCCGCGCCCACCGGGCACGGGCCCTGCGGGCCCTTCACGCCGCCAGACCGTGGTCGGCATTGCGTTCGGGCTGCGTGAGGGCCTAGACGCCGAGCAGCGGCGCGAGGTCGCCGAGCGGATGGGCGCCGACGTCGGCGCCCGGTACAGCAACGTGCTCGCCGAGACGCTCCACGCGTGGGCAGTCACCGCCGACAGCGACGCCGGCGTCGACCAGCTGGCCCGCGCGGTGGTGGCCTGCATCGTCACCAGTGCCCCCGGCCTGTCCGAGACGGACGCGCCGGCGCTGCTCGCCCAGATGCGCGCGGCCGTGCACCGGAACGGCGGATAGCGGGCGCCCGCGGTCAACGCGGGTTCTGGCGCAGCAGGATCCGCAGGACGTCGCGGGCGCCACGGCGGCGCTCGGGGGTGCGGCCGAAAGTGGCGGCCAGGGCGACGGCGGTGACGGCGACGGCGTACCAGCCGCTGAACGCGACGGCCATCGGGACGGTGTCGAGCAGAACGGCTGAGGGCATGTGATTTTGTCGGGTCATATGAGAGCCACTGCTCCGGGGTGAACGGGAGCCAGGTCTAGGCCGTTCGTGGTGGAGACGTACTCGACCATGGCGGGTGTTCTTCGGCGAGTTCGGGAGCCATTCCGACGAGATCGGGAGCCACTGATCGGGTGACCTGGTGCGCCTGAGCGGAGTGTCCGTAGGGACCGGGGCCTGAAGCGTCGGTAGCTTGTCATCGCGGGCCCGGGTCGCCTCCCTGACAAGTCGCGGCCAGGGGCTCGCCTCTGGATGTGCCGAAGGGCTGGACCCGTGAGTCCAGCCCTTCGTGCTGCTGGTGGTGTGTCGGCGTACGGCTGAAGAACCGCCTCGCCGTGATCGAACGGCACGCCGACGTCGGCCTGACCACCGGCGAGCCGAAGGCGTTTCACGGACGCGGGTCGCACTCGTCCCAGAATGCCTCCGAATAAGCAGGCCCCAGTCAGGGCCCGACAAGCACTGGTGTGGCGACCTCGACCGGTCATCGTTCGGCGGCCCGCGGAGCCGCTTGCTCGTCAGCGACTGTGCTCCTAGCGGTAGATCCCCTCGGGGGCCTGTCCTGAGGCTCCCCCCGGCTGTCGGTGGCGACTGACGGCGCCGATAATGATCTTGATCGCAAGGCCGAGGACGACGAGATCGGCGATCATCTGCCCGGTGACCACGAGCCGAGCTGCCTCGCTTTTGGCCGTGATGTCGCCGAATCCGACCGTCGAGAAGACCGTTACGGCGAAGTACAACCCGTCAGTGTGCGTCAGCGACCCGCCGAAGTCGCCGGCCGACATCGCGGCCATGACGACATATGTGCTCGCGAACAGCAGTAGGAACAACGGAACGCTGGTGGCCAGGGCTTCGACGGCCCGCAGTCCCGGGAACGGTGACCGGATGATCGAGCGGACCTGAGAGGCGACCAGTCCGATGAATGCCACCAGCCCGATGACCAGCATCGTGACGGCGGGCCATGTCGAGGAGTGGTTCAGGGGGAGCAGAAAGTACAAGGTCACCAGCGCGGTGGCGGATCCCACGATCCGCAGAGCAGCCCACACGATCATGCGGTGCGAGGGTTTGGCCTCCCGCCGGGTGTCCGGCCCGGGGCCGGCGCTGTCAGTCACTGGTCGCGGTGTGTGTTGGAGGACTTCTCACCGACAGCGGCGCGCACCCAATCGTGAGCGCTACCGGGGTCGAGGGAGGCGAGGAACTCCGTGAGCGAGCCGTCCCAGCTGTCTTTCGCACGTTCGGCCGCTGCTGCGGCGACCATCTGCCGGGTGTCTGTGTCCTCGCAGCGAACCAGCGTGATGGCGGCATGGGGGCCGGCTTCCGCGAGGATCCTGTGGGCTTGGTGCTCGGTGGATCCGACGTGTCCTTCCCGCACTTCAGCGGTGCGGGCCCCGACCCTTGCCCCTTTCAGTGTGGAGAACAGACCCATGAATCCGACCGTCCAGGAGAGGGAGATGCGGAGCAGGGCGCTCGCAAAGCCGTTGGCCGTCAGCACACGAGACTGAGTTAGCTTCAGCGAGCCGTCGGTGTTTGCGCTGACCACTGCAGCTGTCGTGCGGCCCTTGCGGGCCTTCCTGCGGAAGCCTCGCCCGAGCGACGCCAGCATGTGTTCGGCGCGGTGGCGGTTGTCGAAGCTGGCGATAACTACCGATTCCTGCCCAGATTGCGCGACCGAGGCGGTCTCTGACGTCATAGGTGCGTCCTTCGTAGCCGAGTGACTTGATGAGTACGTGGACAGGCGGGTCAGTTCGGGGAGGGGAAGAGGGATTCCTGGGTGGCCTGGTAGCGGTAGGACTCGGTGCCGGTCTGGATCAGGGTGCAGCGGAAGGTGATCCGGTCGGCGATGGCCGCGCAGAGGCGGGCGTCGCCGAAGGTCTTGTCCCATTCTGTGAAGGGTGAGTTCGTGGCGACGGCGGTGGCCTTGCGCTCCTCGCGTTCGGTGAAGATCTGGAACAGCAGCTTGGCGCCCTTGCGGTCCAGGTTGAGGTAGCCGAACTCGTCCAGGCAGAGAAGGTCGATCTTGCTGTAGCGGGCGATCACGGAGGACAGGCGGCGGTTTGCGTCGGCCTCGGCGAGCTCGTTCACCAGCGCGCTGGTGGTGGTGTAGCGCACCGACAGGCCGGTCTCGGCGATCGCGGTGCCGATGCCGATCAGCAGGTGGGACTTGCCGGTGCCGGAGTCGCCGATCAGCACCAGCGGCCGACCCTCGCGCACCCAGGTCGGGGACTTCAGATCCGCGACGACCTCCGGGGTGACGTTCGGGTTCTTCGCGAAGTCGAAGTCCTCCAGCCGCTTGGGCCGCGGGAAGCGGGCCAACCTGAGCAGTCGCTGCTGGCGGCGGAGGTCCCGGTCGGTCAGCTCGGCCTGCAGCATGTCCAGCAGGAACTGCTTGTAGGTGGCCTGCTCGCGGCGGGCGCCGGCGGCCAGGTCGATGAACCGCTCGCGGAAGGCCGGCAGGCGAAGCTCGCGGCATGCCTCGTCGATGAGCATGTCCTCCGGATCGCCCGGCAGCGACATCCTGCGGCCGGGGACCCTGCCGTCGGTGTCCTGCTCGTCGTCCTGATCGGTGACGGTGATGGTCGGGCTCATGCGCCGTGGCCTTTCTGGGTCTGGCTGTCGCGGCCGGCGACCGGGCTCAGCAGTCGGTCGTACTTGCTCATGTCGGGCATTCCCTGGCGCGGGTCGGGCGGCAGGCGGCGCGCGTGCAGGGAGATCACCCGGGCCCCACCGTCGGCAGCCGCCGGACCGTCCTGGGCCACCTCGTCCGCGTCGGCCAGCAGCTCGGCGTCGTCCGCGTCGGTGCCCTCCATCGCCTTGCGGGCCTCGATGGCGACCAGGTCGGTGGAGACCGACCCGATCCGCAGGCAGGTCTCCATCGCCGCGACCAGCGCCTCACCGGGCAGCTGGCGGTGCAGCAGCAGCACCTCGATCAGCATCCGGGTGCCCTCGCGGTCGCCGGCCTTCTTCTTCGCCGCCGCCCAGAACGCCTCGTGGACCTTGGTGAAGCCGCCCTCCGCCCGGGCCTGCGCGAGTGCCGAGGCCCCGGCGAACGCGCCCGGCTTGACCAGCAGGATCTCCAGGTAGTGGTCCAGGAAGTCGTGGTAGGTGTAACGCCTGGTCAGCCGCGGGTGGCGGGCGACGACCTTGCGCCCGTCGAACACCCACAACTCGTTCGCCCGCAGCTTGACCCGCACCTTCGCGCCGATGAACTTCGCCGGCACCGAGTAGTAGCACTGCCGCACCGTGATCCGGGAGTTGCGCGCGACCACCGGCGTCAGGTCGATCCCGCAGTCGTAGTCGTCCGCAGGCAGCGGCCGCAGCCGCTCGCGCTCGGCCTCGAAGTCGAACCCGATCGAAGTCGGCCGGCCGTGGATGTGCCGGGCGTCCTCGGCGACGTCGATCGCCGCCAGGCGCTCGTTCAGCTCCGCCAGCGACTCCACCACCGGCGGCGGGACCAGGTGCTTGCGGCGGAACCTCCCGCCCTCGTGCTCCACCCCGCCCTTCTCGTGGGCCCCGTCCTCGCCCGGCGCGCAGTAGAACGCCGAGAACTGGTACCAGGACTTGAACGACGCCCACCGCGCCGACTCCAACCTGGAGCGGCCGAACAGCACCTGCTTGACGGCCGGCTTCAAGTTGTCGTAGCGGATGTGCACTGACGGCACCCCGCCCAGCACCGTGAACGCCTCCAGGTGCCCTTCCAGGAACGCCTCCTGCGAGGCCGTCGCGTAGACCCGGTGCACCGCCTTGCCCGAGTAGGACAGCCGCAGCGTGAACAGCACGCACTTGCGCCGCTGCCCGGCCAGGTCCAGCCAGAAGTCCGCGAAGTCGACCTCCGCCTCCTCCCCCGGCCGCTTCGCCTGCGGCACCATCCCGTCCAGGTGCCGGCGCCCCTCCAGGGCCTCCGCCCGGATCTGCGGGCGCCGCTTGGAGACGTAGTCCCAGACCGTGGTGTTCCGGGCCAGCTCGAAGTCGTGCTCCGCGGCCAGGCGCTCGATGATCCGCGGGACCGTGTGCTTCTGCTTCGACGGCGCGTCCAGGTCCTCGCGCAGCATCGCGTCGATGAAGCCCTTCACCGGCTCCAGCACGCTCTTGCGCGGCGGCGGCGACTTGCGTTTCGGCGGCACCGGCGACTCCAACGCCTTCTTCACCGTGTTCCGCGACACCTTGAACCGCGCGGCGAGCTCCCGCCCCGACAGCCCCTGCTCGCGCTGAGCCCGGCGGATCCTCTCGAACAGCCACTCACGTGACCTGTGCACCAGCGGTCTCCCTGACCTGGACCGTGATCAACAGGCACAGCGTGACGGCCGAACAGCCCAAGCCCTCACGATTACTCCGAAAGCGGCATGTTCCACACCATCACACCTACTGGCTCCCGAACTCACCGAAGAACCACTGGCTCCCCAACAGACCGAATCCGTGGCTCTACTTCACCCCGGTGAAAACACTGGCCCCCTTGGCGGAAGTGGCACTCCAGCCCCCTGATCATCTCATCTCTCAGAACACATGATCGAACACTCAGGGTAATCACTGTGTCGCGGATCACAGCGCCGATGGTGAACCTTCCCCTCCGCCCACCAAGGACACAACCGCTCGGGAATGGTCACCGACCGACCGATGACTGCCCCGCAGGACGTGCAGGGCGATCTCTGCAGCTTGCTGAGCGTGGGTCGCTTCAGTCGCTTAACAATCTATTACACCCGGTCTGAGCTGCAATTATGTGGTGTTCGGGGGTTCAGCGACTGAAGGCTGCTCAGTCGCTGAACCCCGGAGTGCCGAGATTCGGCACTCACACTTTCGGGAGGGTTATCCCCATCTCGCGCATCGCGTCGGAGGGCGGCCCGCCCTCGGAGCGCTCGGTCTTGTAGCCCTTCACCTGGGGGGCCAGGGTGCGGGGGTCGACGGCCTCCGACGGCGCACCGGATGCGTACAGGCCCGTCGGGTCCTGGTCCCGGTCGTGCGGGAGAAGGAAGAAGACCCGGCGCAGGAACGTGCCGGACTGTCGGGAGGCCTTGGCGCTGGCGGCCAGGGTGGCGTATCCGACCATGCGGCCAGCGCGGTGGTAGGCGGGTCGGCCCGCGCGGGTGGGGAGCCGGTCCAGGGCCTGGCGGACGTACTCGAGGGTGGTGGTGTCCTCCAGCCACAGGAGGTTGTCCTCGTGGGCGATCTGCTGGGGTTCGATGAGGGCGCTCACAGGGACTCCCCGGTGGTGAGGTCGATGATCAGGCCGATGCCCGGGTAGTACTTGCGCTGGTTGGAGGTGACCATCTGCTTGGGTGAGGCCAGGCCGAGGACTTCGCGGATCCGTGCGGCGAACGCGCGGGCTGAGACGGCGCTGGTGCCTTCGAAGCCGCACCACTGCTTGTAGGCCGCGTACAGGCCCGCCTGCTCGGCCCGCATGCCGGCGTCGAGTTTGCAGGCCTCGGCGATGAAGCGGGCCATGTGGTCCTCCGTCTCGGCGTAGGCGGTGGTGGCGGTGCGGACCCGCTCCGGGCCGGTGAGGTCCTTGGCGCCTGCCAGGTAGCGCCGGGCCCCGGTGATCAGCCAGGCCAGGATGCCCGCCCCTTCCTCGGTGACGAGGACGTCGGCGAGGTTGTCGACCTTGCGGTCGTCGGAGACGGTCCGCTCGAAGGGGATCAGGCGCATCCGCCGCCAGAACGCGAATCCACCGGTCCCGACCTCGGGGCGGTGGTTACCGAGCAGCCACAGCTTGTGGGTGGGCTCGAAGCTGAAGAAGTCCTGCCGCATCCGGCGGGCCTTGATCCGGTCGCCGCCGGTGAGGAGCTTGACTCGGGCCTCGTCGAAGCGGTCGCCGGCCTTCAGCTCGGAGCAGACGATGACCCTGCGACCGTGCAGTTCGGCGAGGTCGGTGGGGTGGGACTCGAAGGCTTTCGCCATCAGGAAACCGGGCGGCGCCGCGTCCGCGTAGTCCCCCAGGAGCTTGATCATGACGTCGAGGAGCACGCTCTTGCCGTTCTTGCCCTGCCCGTAGAGGAACGGCATGACCTGCGCGCCGACGTCCCCGGTGATGGAGTACCCGAGCATCAGGTGCAGGAAGTCGATCATCTCCCGGCCCTCGGCGTCGTCACCGAAGGTGTCGGCCAGGAAGCGGTGCCAGCGCGGCGTCGGAATCGACTGCGGCGCGATCGGCGTCGAACGGGAGTGGGTGTGACGCGCGGGATCCGGTGGGCTCAGGACGCCGGTGCGCAGGTCCACGACTCCCCCGGGCGTGCACAGCGCGTAGGGGTCGGCGTCCAGCAGAGCAGCGTTGAGGACCATGCCGGGTGCGGCCTTGGCCTGCAGCAGCATCGCGCTCATCCCCGAGGTCGACAACGCCCGGCGGCGGTGGCGGCGGAGCTCGGTGGCGGAGTGGGCACCGCGGGGGTCGGTGGTGGCGATGGACTCGGCCATCTCCCCAGCCGCCCACAGCACGCTGTCGTCCTCGTCGATCTCCCAGCGGTAACCGGCCCACTTGTACCAGCCCAGGCCCGGCACGTGCCGGTAGTCCCGCCCGTACAGGGAGACGAACAGCTTCGCATTGCCGCGGTCGGTAAGGGTGTCCGGCAGCAGGCCGTTGCTGGTCGCCGCGTGGGCGGGCAAGCTCTGCGTGGGAAGGGGAAGCGGCGGCTGGGCGAGGATCTGTTGCGCGGCGACGACGGGGTCGAAACCGGCAGGGGTCGGGTAGGTCACGGACGGCCTCCGGGGTGGAGGGGACGGCGGGCACCTGCGTTCATGCCGCTGCGGACGATCTGCGCGCAGCGGCGGTCCTGGCCCGGGCGGGCACCGGCCGCGGTCTCCAGCAGGGCCTGCTCGGCATCGCCGGCGGTGAGGTAGCCGGCGGCGACCAGGCCGCCGGCGGTGAAGGCAGCGCGGTTGAGCTTCTCGCTGAACGCTGCGCCTTCGGGGAGCATCGCGCAGTCGGCGACCGCCGCGAGGACGCCGGCCAGAGCCCGTGAGGCACCGTCCCGGTGGCCGCCGGCGGCGACCACGGCCTGGCGGCCCCGGGGGGGCACCACGGGGGCGGTGGGGTGTGCGGGCCGGGGCGTTTCGAGGTGACCGGTACGGGCGAGTTCCTCGGCGAGCCAGTCGGGCAGCGGGGCGGGGCGACGGCACGGGCCGATGGCGCTGTAGGAGCCTGCGTCGGTGACGGTGCCGGGCGCGATGATGTAGCCGCCGCCGGCCCGGACGTCGACTTGCCAAGCCAAGGCCCGGTTCGTACCCGACCCGGCGGAGGACAACCAGGGACGGTTGCCGCCCAGGTACCAGATGTGCAGGCCGCCGGAGGGTGTGCGCACCCGCAGGGTGTTCTCATCGCCGGAGGGGTCGGGCTGGCCGCGCAGCGCGGCCAGCAGGGCGAGTGTGTGGAATCCGCTGGCCAAGCCGTGAAGGTCGACGGTGTCGCCTATCGGAATGCCTGGCAGGACACGGTCACGGGCCGGGACGCTCTGGTGGTGGGCGTCGACGTCGATGACGACGAGCCCGGCCGGGCCACAGGACACCGCCACGCCGAAAAACGGGTTGGCGGTCCACCAGGTGTCGATGAGTTGCGGGTCCAGAGTCGCTGCGTGGAAGCCGTGGCACCAGCGGCCGGTCGTCGGGCAGGGGCAGCCGACGTGGGTGTGGCCGGGTTCCTGACACGCCCGGCAGTTGCCTGCGGGGATTTTGCGACGCGCGGCCAGCGGGTGCACCGGCCAGCCGGCCCGGGCGCACCACCGTGCGACGTCGAGCGGGGAAGGGATGGCGTGCGGATCGCCGACAGCACGGCGCGGTGTCACGAGTTCCCCTCCTCAGTCCCAGTCCTGCTGCCGCCCCTGCGTTGCCCAGCGAACGACTGGCAGTCTTCAGTCGCTCGCACATCACCGCAGGTCAGAGGCTACTTGCCCCGGAAGTAGCGACTGAAGCGACTGAAGTTGCGGACACGGTGAAGACAGACTAACGGAGGTGTGCCCAGCCCGTGGAACAGGCGCCACCCGGCGTCAGCTAACCAGCCCAATGCAGGCGCTTGACCGTCGGTCGCTGGATCGGTTGCTCATACATAACTGCAGGTCAGAACGTATTTGAGCTGGGAAGCAGCGACTGAAGCGACGCAGCCTGGGCATGGCACGCCAAACTCGATCCCGGAGCGACCGGAGCACATGGGGAGCGACCCACTCCCTTCAGTCGCTGCTTCGGGAGCCCACAGAAAAGGCCAGGTCAGATGGGTTCTCAAATAGAAAACAGCGACTGAAGCGACTGAAGCTCGACACCTATCACGCGCACACGCGCATGCGGGAATGTCATCATAATTCCAAAACTCAGTCGCTTCAGTCGCTGAATGAGGACCAAGACCGCTGTGACCTGCGCATATGACATCGCTACGTACGCAGCGACTGAAGCGCGTGGGTCGCTCCTTGGCTAGCTGTTCCCCCTCCGTGCCAGGATGGGCAGACCGCCCGGTCCGGTCATGCCCCCACCTGCTGGGCTCGAGGAGCTCACGCCGCATGCCAGTCTCTGGGCGGGCAGCTCGGCTACTGAGGTCCTTCGAGCAGGACAGGCAGGCGGGGTTGGAAGGGGTCATGGAGGCCGCCGCTGACAGGGCCGAGCCGGGTCGGTCGGTTGTTCACCCGATAGTTGCGGGAGAAGCCACCGTGCGGACGACAGGACCGGGCGCCACGGCGCCAGTGCCGCCGATATCGCCGCGTCCAGCACCGCCTTGCGGGCGGTCTCGACCAGCGCCCTCGACTTTGATCATGCCTCGGACAGCCCCGCTCGTGAAAGCAGGCTAGCGGCTGACTGTGAGGTGGGCGGAGACGACGGTGTTGGACCGGTACCCGGTGTGCTTGTCGTAGCCGCCGCCGCAGGTGATGAGGTGCAACTCCGGTCGCGGGGCTGGGCCGTAGACGGTGGCGTCGGGGAACGCGCTCTTCAAGTAGACCCGCACGGCGTCGATGGTGAAGACCGCGGTGTGGTGGTCGCGTCGGGTGACCTCGATCAGGTCTCCCGGATGCAGCAGTCCGAGGAGGTAGAAGACCGCCGGGCCGGTCATGGTGTCGACGTGTCCGATCGCGATGGCGTTGCCGGGCGCACCGGGGCTGGCGCCGTCGCGGTACCAGCCAACCAGGTTCTTGACGGCCACCGGTGGTGTGCTGAGGTGGTGGTCGGAGTCCAGACCAAGGCCGGTGATCGGGGCGTCGACCCGGATCGAGGGGATCTTGATCCGGACCGGTTCCGAAGGCGGCATCGGTGTCACTTCGGGTTCGGGTGCTCGGATCGGTGTGGTCGTCGGGGTTGCCTCGCTCCCGGTCGGGGACTGGCCAGTGGCGGTCGGTGGGAGCGGCTGGGGCGGACCGCTGACCTGGATGCCGTCGTGAAGCAGCCACAGGCCGCCTGCCACCACCGCGGCCATGGCACCCGACACCATCCGTCGGGTGCCACGACCGCGGTGAGGCCGGGGCCATGCGTCAGGACGCCGCATCACGGGTAGCGCGCCGGCGCAGGAAACGGACGCCGAAGCCCGCCGCCACGGCTGCCAGCAGGGTCGAACCACCGATGATCTCGGTTGGATCCATTTCGCGCACACTGCCTCCGCCGCCGGCACCGATCGCGCCAACCGGTCCGCCGCCGCCGGGACGACCGTGCCCGCCAGGCCAACCGCCGCCACCAGGTCCACCGCCGCCACCCGGCCAACCGCCGGTCGGGGTGGCAGTGGGAGTCGGGGTCGGTCCGTTGTCGGCCCTTGAGATGGTGTTGGCGTCCAACGTGACGCCG
Organism: Kitasatospora sp. MAP12-44; assembly: GCF_029892095.1. NCBI lineage: Bacteria > Bacillati > Actinomycetota > Actinomycetes > Kitasatosporales > Streptomycetaceae > Kitasatospora > Kitasatospora sp. MAP12-44. The sequence continues at coordinate 39,170 of NZ_JARZAE010000001.1, read as the reverse complement.
CCGTTGTGCGCCAGGGCTCGGCCCTCGATCATCGCGCCGGTCTGCGCAGCGATGGACGTCAGCGCCAGGATGTTGCCCCTGAACGAGGAGCGGGTCCCCAGCGTGGCCGAGCTGCCCACCTGCCAGAAGACGTTGTCGGCCCGAGCGCCACCGATGAGGGCCAGGTTGCTGGCCGAACCGGTGGTCAGATTCGAGGCGACCTGGAAGATGAACACCGCGTTGGGGTCACCCTGCGCGTCCAGAGTCAGGGTTCCGGTGAACCCCAGTGCACCGGCGGACCTGTACACGCCCTGCGTCAGCGTCAACCCGGTGAGGTCCCCCGCGACACTGGAGGTCGGAGCCCGCCCGGCGGCGTCGTTGTAGGCGGTCACCAGGTCAGACTGCGCCTGCAGGGCGGCGGCATCGGCCACGTGCCGTGCCCCGTGGATGGCACCGGGTGGAAAGCCGGTCACCGAGGCGCCGGGGCTCAGCCCCAGGTCACCGTTGAGGACGCTCGGGCCGGTGTTGGCGACCGTCGACCCACCCAGGACCGCGTAACTCCCGTCGGTCCCCAGCGGGACCGGCGCTGTCGCAGCGTAGGCGGGCCCCGACAGCAGGGCCACAGCCGTCGTCAGGAGCGCGACCCCGGGAATCAGGGCCAGTCCGCCGTGAAGACGCGCACGGCTGCGCCGTCCGGACGGCCGAACAGGCGGGATGGGGGCATCAACTGCCATGGGGGAAGACCTTCCTGATCATGGACGAGTCCGAGCGCTCCGAGGAGGCGCCGAGTACTGATGACGCGCACGAGCCGGCACCACCAGCCCCGCTCACGCGTCGAGCCTCCGCGGTCGTCCCTGCGGGACAGTGGAACGCCTCGCGTCAACGACGGTGGCGAACTGGAGAAGCTCGTATATGTGCTCATAGCACCACATGGTTAGTGCCTTTTCGGGCAACCACACGCAATTGGCATTCTCGTTTCGCCGACCGCCACTATGCTTCGGGTATTCCCCATTCCGTTGAAATCACAAGCATGTGGGGATTCGGGGCGCCAACGAGCTTGCAGCAATCTCGACTTGTGGCAGTGGCGGCAGGTTTCTGCTTGGGCCATGGACGACGTGGGGGTCATTCTCGGAAAGGGTCGGGAAGTGCTGCACCCTGATGTTTCTCTTGGCATTCGGCGAGGTAGAAGCATGCATTCTCGTGGGTGCGTGGCATCCCCAGCGGCCTCTGTCGTCGTGGCTCTGATGGCCTGTCCGTCATGGTGTCGCTCCTCGGGTCGTGGGCGTTGAGTGGCAGTCAGCCGAGTCCCGGCGCCCGACCGTCGATGGTTGGGCGGCTGGACTTCGACGACTGAAATCACGGCCGTGCCCTTCGGGTCAGGCCGTCGTTAGTCCGGACGAGCGCTCTCGCTGGGGCGCTCCGCGGCACCGCCTGCTCCACACCGCCCGAACCGGTTCGTCCCCCACGGCCCGGGGCGCAGCGGTGATGCCGCCTCCGGGGCGGTCGGCCCGTACACAGCTGACCGCCCCGCACCCACCGACTGTGGTCCGCCGGCCTCCTGGGAATTCCGGTGTCGTTTGTCCGCAGGTCTTACTCCGTATGGGTGACTTTGTGGCGAAAGGCTTGTCCCGGTAATCACCCTCCTGGGTTACTGTTTGTGTCCAAACCGGCGGGCCGCCCATCCTTCTCCGGAGGAACGTGGCAGCCAGCGTGTCCGCTGCCTCTCCTCGCTGGGAGAGAGGCGGTGTCACGCGATGGCCTGCGATGGGCGCCTCCGAAGGGGACTTGGATCCACCAGCCGATGCCCTGCGGGCATCGGCTGGTGCGGCGGCTCACATGCGCCCGGGAGGCGTCATGCGAGCGATCAGTGTCCTGCGGGCCGTGCTGCTGGCCGTCGTGATCTCGCCGACCGCTTGGCTCTGGTTCCCATGGGTGCCGAAATGGCCCCGCCCGTCGCGGGCATGGCCGCAGAATCACCGGCCGCGCCGAACGGCCCTTCATCGGCGGCCGGTCCTGCTGGATGACCACCGGACCGTCACCGCCTCGGGCGGCGGTTCCACGGTGACGCGTGCCTTCACGTACGTCTCCGGCCCCGGCATCTGATCCACGTCCGCCGGTGCCGCGCGACGGCGGTACCGGCGGACGCACCCCTTCAGCCCCGCCCGGACGGGTCCCGCACTGTCCCCGTCCGGGCGGCACCACCCCTCCCTGACGAGCCTCGGCCGACTTCCCCCTTCCGGCCGGGGCTCATTCCCCATTGCACGGGAAGTTCGTGTTGGCGCCTGCTCGGCCCGCGCTGACTATGACGGCCACAGATCGCCCTCCACCTCAACCGGTCCAGCGGGCCGAGCACAGGCAAAGGATCGTTATGACTGCTCCGATGATCAGTACGGCCAGTCCGGCATCGGGATCGGCGGGCACGACGGTATGGCTCACCGGTAGTGGGTTCACAGGCGTGAGCGCGGTGCGTTTCGGTTCGGTGCCTGCGACGTCGTTCACCGTGGTGTCCCCGACCGTGATCTCGGTGACGGCGCCGGCGGGGTCGGGAACCGTTCAGATCACGGTGACGGGGCCGGGCGGGACGAGCAACGGCCTCGCCTTCACCTACGTATCGGCTGCCCCGGTGATCACTGTGAGTACTCCGGCGTCGGGGTCGGCTGGCACGACGGTGTCGTTGACGGGCACGGGGCTCACAGGAGTCACGGCGGTGCACTTCGGCTCCGTGCCCGCGACATCGTTCACGATCGTGTCGGACACGCAGGCGCTGGTGACGGCGCCGTCGGGCACGGGCACGGTACAGATCACGGTGACGTCGCCGGGCGGGACGAGCAACGGCCTCGCGTTCACCTACGTATCGGCTGCCCCGGTGATCAGTTCGGTCAGTCCGGCGTCGGGGTCGGCTGGCACGACGGTGTCGTTGACGGGCACGGGGCTCACAGGCGTGAGCGCGGTGCGTTTCGGTTCGGTGCCTGCGACGTCGTTCACCGTGGTGTCCCCGACCGTGATCTCGGCGACGGCGCCGGCGGGGTCGGGAACCGTTCAGATCACGGTGACGGGGCCGGGCGGGACGAGCAACGCCCTCGCCTTCACCTACGTGGGGGTTCCCCACCTGACGAGCGCGGTGCCCAACGGGGGCCCGACGGCGGGGGGCACGTCGGTGACGGTGACGGGGACCGGCCTGAGCGAGGTCGTCACCGTCACCTTCGGTGCCACGTCTGTGGCGTTCACGGTCGTGTCGGACAGCGTCCTGGTGACGACGGCGCCGGCGGGCTCGGGAACCGTGCAGATCACGGCGACGTCGCCAGGCGGCAGCAGCAACACCCTCCCCTACACCTACCTGCCGGCTCCCGTGGTCACCGCCGTGACCCCCGACCAGGGGCCCACCGTCGGCGGCACCACGGTAACGGTGACGGGCAGCGGCTTCACGGGGGCGACGGGTGTTCAGTTTGGCAGCACGCCAGCGACCTTCACGGTGGTGTCGAACACGCAGATCGTCGCCGCCGCCCCACCCGGGGCCCCAGGCGTGGTCCGCGTCACCGTCACCACCGCGGGTGGAACCGGCTCTGCCTTCTACTACTACCTGGGCACTCCCGTGCTGACGGGCGTCGTCCCCGTGGAGGGCCCCACCTCCGGCGGAACCACGCTCACCCTGACGGGCAGTAGTCTCAGCGAGGCGAGCGCGGTGCGCTTCGGCTCGGTGTCCGCGACGTCGTTCACGGTCGTGTCCGACACGCAGGTGCTGGCGACGTCGCCGGCGGGGTCGGGAACCGAGCAGATCACGGTGACGTCGCCGGGCGGTACGAGCAACGGTGTGGCCTTCACCTACGCACCGGCTCCCCACCTGACGAGCGCGGTGCCCAACGAGGGCCCGACGGCAGGGGGCACCCTGGTGACACTGACGGGAACGGGCCTGAGCGAGGTCGCCACCGTCACCTTCGGTGCCACACCCGCCCCGTTCACCATCCTCTCGGACACCCTCCTGGTGGCAACGGCCCCGGCGGGATCGGGCACCGTACAGATCACCGCCACCGCACCCGGCGGCACCAGCAACACGCTCTCCTACCTGCAGGTGGCCCCGCCGGTCCTGTAGCCCGGTCCCGCGCGCGGGACCGGGGCCGCGGCTCGGGTAGGGCACCGGTGGTCCGAGGCGGCAGCGACAACCCCGCGCATCGCCAGGTGACATGAGAGAGCTCCGACAGCGCCGTAGCGCTGCCGGAGCTCTCTCATGTCCGGGGGGACCGGGTGCTCCTGATCTGTTGCGGATCGTTCACCGCTGGACTGGAGCGGTCTGCGGGGGCCGCAGACTTGGGCTGTCCTACACGTACGTGAAGGCAGCGCCGTTGCTGGTGCCGGCCGCGGTGGTGACCGTGACCTGGACCGCGCCGCTTCCGGGCGGGGAGGTGGCCAGGAGGGCACCGTCGCCGAGCACCGTGAAGGTGGTGGCCGGGGTGCTGCCGAACATCACCGCGGTGGCGCCGGACAGGCCGGTGCCGACGACGAGAACCGGGACGCCGCCCAGGGCCAGGCCGATCGGCGGGACCAGGGCGAGGATGGTGGGCGGGGCAGCCTCCACGTAGGTGTAGGTGGCGGCGTTGCTGGTGCCCGACGGCGTGATCACGGTGACCTGGACCGAGCCGGTGCCGGGCGGGACCGTGGCGGTGATGGCGCCGTCGAACATGACGTGGAAGGTCGCGGCCGGCGTGGTGCCGAACATCACCGCGGTGGCCCCGGACAGGCCGACTCCGACGAGGATCGCGGGGTTTCCTCCGGTCGTCGGTCCCTGCGAAGGCACGAGCGTGAGCAGAATCGGTGCCATTGCGTTCCTCTTTCCGATTTCCGAGCGCGACGAGCCGCGTGGTAGGCCCGCCGGAAGCGCTTTAATTCGAAGCTAGGTCCGGATTCCGGTGACAGCAATGAGCTTTCGGTATCTGACAGGTCATCAGATACTGGACGGCACACATGGCTGTTTGTATGCGCCGGAGTGCGCCGGTGACGACTGGAGAAAAGCATCACGAAAGGACGTTCGGTACCGTCGGACCGAACTTTGAGTCGTCAGTTTTTGATCTGCTACCCCACGTGTCCACCAAGGCCTTGATAAACATCGATCAAGCCTCGTATTTTCACCATGGGGCCAGCCTTCAAAGATCGCTGGACTTTGCGGCTGACATGATCGGGATCGACGGATCGGCTTCGACCTTGAGCGCGTCCGACATGGACGAACGGGCGCCATGGTGGGCATCCGAAAAAGTATCCATAGTCTGCTTGCTATGACCGCCCCACCCGTGCTGAGCTGCAGACTTGGCGACAGGTGCACCTGGGACGATCGAGCACGAAGGAGTTTTCATATTCATGAAATCGGCTGCGGTTTCATCTCGCGCATTGTAGGATCATACCCCCGTGCATGCAGCTGGACCTGCGCGGTGATTCCGATTGCGACATGGCTTCGTCGCGCACTTGCCGCCGATTGCAGCTCATGCTCGGCGCGCGCCCCGATCTGCTCCTTGCACTACCTTTCCGAGCTGTCCTGCGCTCTTCACGAGCCCCGCCCCTGGGCTACGGTAAATCCTGGTGACGACATTTCCCGGGTGGAGATGCTCGGCTTTCTTGCGCAGAGGTTGGGTGAGCACTGTGCCTCGTTTGGTAGTCGTCCTCCTGAGGGGAGGGCCGGATGACCTTCCACGGGTCATGGAAGCTCCGGTCGACGAGGTCGGCCACCGGATGAGCTTTCCTCGCGGCAATGGCTACGAGCATTTCGAATTCTCCGAGGAATACGAGGACTTCGACGGCCGACCAGCCCCCGTCTACCGCTGGTCCTACCGGACTGCCATCGCGGAATAGGGCTGCTCGCGCACGCCTGATCGGCCCGGCAGGAGGACCGCTGCGCTCCCCGGCCGGCCTCCGGTCCCTCCGCCCGGGCCCCGAGCCGGCCCGTCCGCACGGCGGGGCCCCACCCCCTATCTGACACAGAGGTGAGCATCGATGAGTGAGTTCGCAACGATCGCGGCGACGATCGAGCCTTCCCGACGCGCGTTCGGGCGTGTGCTGTGAGACGGCACGCTGCCACGACGGGCAGCACCGGCACGAGCGCGCGCGACACCATGGTCACCGGCATGGGCTTCTGCCTCCCGGGCGACAGCCAGCCGGTATTCACGGCCGACCAGGTGTGGGACGTCGCCTCCCACGGGCGTTCCTGCCTCACCCACAACGGCATCTACTACGGCTCGGTGAACCTGCCCTCGGACGCCCTCGACAGCCGCCTGCCCGACCTGCCGGGGATCTTCTCGCGGCACTACACCGACGCGCACCGCTTCGGACTGGTGTCACTGGCCGAGGCCTGTGCCGACGCCGAACTGGACATCCGCGCCGGCGACCTGGGCGACGCGGCGGTCCTGGCCGGACGCGGCGGCATCGACGCCAACATCCCCAGCTACCTCGCCGTCCTGAACGCCGACGTCAAGACGACCACTCCCCAACAGGCGATGGAACTGTTCGTCAGGGCCCAGCAGGCGCTGACGCCGTCAGACGTCGCGCTGGTCCAAGGGGGAGTCATCCGTACGACCGGCCCCTGCTTCACCGTGTCCTGCGGCTGCGCGTCCTCCGCCGTGCAGATCGGCAACGCCCGCCGCATGATCGCCGACGGTGACATCGACATGGCCGTCGTCACCGGCGTCGACGTCTTCGGCATCGAGGTGATCCACAACGTCCAGCGGCTGCTCCACGGCGCCCAGCGCAGCTACGACGAGATCCGGGTCGACGGCATGCCCGAGCTCCTCCCGTCGTTCGACCGGATCATGCGGCCCTACGACCGGCGGGCCGACTGCGTCAACCACGGCGAGGGCTCGGTGACCCTCGTCCTGGAGAGCCGCGAGCACGCACACCGCCGCGGCGCCCGCACCTACGGCCAGGTCCTGGCCCACGGCATGACCCGTGACGGCCTCTCGAACCCCCTGGCCAGCGACGAGAGCGGCGCCTCCCTCGTCGCCGCCATCCGCACCTGCCTCGGCGACCGGTGGTCCATCGCGCAGGTGCCCTACATCCACGGCGGCAGCGACGGCGACGTGGTGGTGACCGCGTTCGAGTCGAACGCCGCCAGGCAGCTCTACGGCACCGACGTGGCAGACCTGCTGATGACGTCCCAGGAAGCCTGCTTCGGTCACAACGGCGCCCCCGCGGGAGCCCTCGGCGTCGCACTGACCCTGCTGATGATGGAACGCTCGAAGGTCTGCCCCACCGCGAACTGCGAGGAGCCGGCGGAGAACCTCAGCTTCGACCCCGTGCCCGGCACCGTCGCCCGGCCCCTCGACTTCGACTACGCGCTGAGTTGCAACTACCAGATCGGCGGTGTCAAGAGCGCGCTCCTGCTCGGCACCCCGGACGCTGGCTAGCCGCGGCGCCCCACGCTCACGCCCGGAGCTCGCTCCCGACCGCCCATCCCCATCCGACGCTCAGCCCGTTCAGCCGACAAGGAGGACCGTCAGTGAGCCACCAAAACGATCACGCCGGCTCGCACATCGCCGTCGTCGGCATGGGATGCAGGCTTCCCGGCGACATCGACTCACCCGCCGCACTCTGGCGCCTGCTCGTGGACGGACGCGACGCGGTCGGCCACCCGCTGCCCAGCCGCGCCCTGCCCCAGGCACCCGACAGCCCGGCCCACGCCATGCCCCGCTGGGGCGGCTACCTGCGGGACGTCGCCGGCTTCGACGCCGACTTCTTCGGCGTCTCCGGCAAGGAGGCCGAGGTCCTCGACCCCCAGCACCGACTGCTGCTGGAGGTGGCCTGGGAGGCTCTGGAGCACGCCGGTATCGCGCCCGACCGGCTGGGCGGAACCGCCACCGGCCTGTTCGCGGGCCTGAGCTACACCGACTACATGGAGTCCCTCGCCGGGGCGCCCCGCGAGCTCGAAGGCTCGATCCTCACCAACGGCCACTGCGTCGCCGCCGGCCGCATCTCCTACCTGCTGGGGCTGCAGGGACCCTGCGTCGCCCTGGACACCGCGTGCTCCTCCTCCCTGGTCGCGCTCCACCTGGCCTGCCAGTCCCTGCGCGACGGGGAGTGCAACCTCGCCCTGGCCGGCGGCGTCACCCTCATGCTCGGCGCCAGGACCACCCTGTCCTTCGCCCGAATGGGGATGCTCTCGCCCACCGGCCGCTGCCACACCTTCGACGCCGCGGCGGACGGCTTCGTACGCGGCGAGGGCAGCGGCGTCGTCGTCCTCAAGCGCCTTCACGACGCGCTGCGCGAGGGCGACCGCATCCTGGCCGTGGTCCGCGGCTCGGCGGTCAACCAGGACGGCCGCTCCGACGGCCTGGCCGCCCCCTCCGCCTCCGCCCAGCAAGCCCTCTTCCGCCAGGCCCTCGCCCGCGCCGAGACCGACCCCCGCGACGTCGGGATGATCGAGACACACGGCACGGGCACACCGGTGGGCGACCCGATCGAGTTCTCCAGCGTCGCCGAGGTCTACGGCGTGGGCCAGGGGCGCTGCGCGCTCGGATCCGTCAAGACCAACGTGGGACACCTTGAGCCGGCCGCCGGAGTCGTGGGCCTCATCAAGGCCGTGCTCTGCCTGCAGCACGGGCTCGTCCCGCCCAACCTGCACTTCACCCGCTGGAACCCGGACATCGACGCCGAGGGCACCCGCCTGTTCGTCCCGACCTCCCTGTCGCCCTGGCCCACCCAGAGCGCCTCTCGACTGGCCGCGGTCTCCTCCTTCGGGTTCTCCGGGACCAACGCCCACGTCATCCTGGAGCAGGCACCCACCCCCGCTGCGCCCGCCTGCGCCGTGCTGTCGACCGGTCCCGCCGACCTCGCCACCACGGGCGATCGGGCGCGCATCCCCGCCCAGCGCTCCGCCGACCAGCGCACCGCCGCCCGCCGCCACGCCGGCCCCGACGTCATCCTGGTGCCGGCCGGATCCCAGGACGCGCTGCCCGCCGCCGCCAAGCGATTCGCCCACTGGGTCGCGACCGACGGAGCCGACGTCCCGCTGCGCGACATCGCCCACACGCTCGCCCTGCGCCGCTCCCTGGGACGCGGACGACTCGGCGTGGTGGCCACCTCGCACAACGAGCTGATCCGCGCCCTGCGCGCCTTCGAAGGCGGCCACGCCCACCCGGGCGTCGTCCACGGCGCCGTGGGCGCCGGCATCAGCCGACACCCGGTGTGGGTGTTCTCCGGCCAGGGCTCCCAGTGGCAGGGCATGGGTCAGATCTTCCTGCAGCAGGACCCCGCCTTCGCCGAAGCCCTCACCGAAGCCGACGCGCTGATCGCCGCCGAGGCCGGTTTCTCCGTCCTCGACGCAGTGCGCGCCGCGGACCGGTTGGACGGCTGCGCCCGTGTGCAGCCGGCACTGTTCGCCCTGCAGGTCGCGCTGGCCGCCACCTGGCGCGCCCACGGAGTGCAGCCGGCCGCCGTCATCGGCCACTCCATGGGCGAAGTCGCCGCCGCCGTCACCGCCGGGGCGCTGAGCCTGGCCGACGGCGTGCGGGTCATCTGCCGGCGCTCCGCCCTCCTGACGCGCATCGCCGGAGCCGGCGCCATGGCGACCGTCGCCCTGGACAGCGACGCCGTCCAGAGCGAACTGACGGCGCTGGGCGCCACCGACTCGGTGTCTGTCGCGGTCATCGCCGCCCCCGGGTCCACCGTCGTGGCCGGCACCACCGCCGCCGTGCGACAGCTGATCGCCAACTGGCAGGCCCGCGGCGTCCCCGCCCACGCGATCGCCGTCGACGTCGCCTCCCACTGCCCCCAGGTCGACCCGCTGCTCGCCGACCTCAGCGCCGCCCTCGCGGACCTGACCCCGCACGAGCCCGCCATACCCTTCTACACCACCGTCCTGGACAACCCCCGCGACACCCCGCTCTTCGACGCCGCCTACTGGTGCGCCAACCTGCGCCGCCCGGTACGCTTCGCCGCCGCCGTGGCCGCCGCCGCCACCGACCGCCACCAGGTCTACATCGAGGTCTCGCCCCAGCCCGTGGTCACCCTCGCCATCGCGCAGAACCTGTCCGGGCTGCTCCACCACCCCGTCGTCCTGCCGACCCTGCGTCGCCGGGAAGACGAACAGGCCACCTTCCGAACCCAGCTCGCCGCCCTGCACTGCGCCGGCGTCGACGTCGACTGGGCCCACCTGTACGCCGACGGCAACCTCGCCGACGTACCGCCCCTCACCTTCGACCGCCGCCCCCACTGGGCCGACACCGCGCAACTCCCCGCCGGCTCCCGCGGATCCAACGACTCGCAGGGCACCCTGCCGGGGAGGCACACGGTGGTGCCGGGCTCCCAGCTGCGCCACAGCTGGCAGGCCGACGTCGGCATCGACGCCATCGCCTGGATGGCGGACCACCGCGTCCACGGCAGCGCCGTACTGCCCGGCGCCGCCTACTGCGCGCTGGCGCTGACCGCGGCCTGCGAGGTCTTCGGCGCCACGCCGTACGAAGTCGAGGCGCTCGACATCCACTTCCTCGAGCTGATGCAGCTGGCCGAGCACACCCCCCTGAGCACCACTGTCACCCGGCTGGGCACCGACCGCGCCGACTGCGAGATCTTCGGCCCGGGCGAGGACGGAACCTGGGTACGACAGGCCCGCGCCGTGCTGCGGCGCGCCGCCACGCCCGCACCGGCACCGCAGGTGTCCGTGGCCGAGCTGGCCGCACGCCACCCCGTGGCCCTGGACCCCGACGCGCTGTACGCGAGCCTGCGCGCCCGCGGCCTGCAGCACGGGCCTGCCTTCAACGGCATCACCGATCTGCACGCCTCGGCGGGAAACGACAGCTTCTGGGCGCGCGTCGCCGTCCCCGTCGCGGCGCGCACCACACCCCACGCCCTGCACATCCATCCGGTCCTGCTCGACCTGTGCGCACAACTCGTGGTGGCCGGCCTGATCCAGGAACCCGGCCACGGCCTGGTCCTCCCTGTCCACGTGAAGGCCGTACGGATCCTCGGCGACCCCGAAACCGCCGTGTACGCCCACGCCCGCCTCACCCCCGCCGACGCGGACGGCATCATCGGCCACGTAGTGCTGCTGGACGAAGGCGGCAACCCTGTGGTCGACATCGAGTCCCTGCGCTTCGTGCGCCATGGCGCCCCAAGCCGCGACGCCGACGTCGACCGCTGGTTCCTCGAGCCCCACTGGCAGCCCTCGCCGCGCAGCCGAACACCGCAGACAGCTCCGGGGCACTGGCTCGTCATCGGCGAGTCGGACGGCTCGGCCACCGCGCTGGCCCAGGCCCTTCGAGCCGAGGGAGCCACCGCCGACACCCTGGACGCCGAGGTGGGCGCCGACCGCCTGGAAAGCCTGCGGAACTCCCTCACCCGGGACTGGAGCGAACCGTTCGAACCACCGCAAGCCGTCGTCCTGTTGTGCGCGCCCCCCACCGGGCAGCGCGACCCCGGCACCGACGCGCTGCGCCGCGTGCGACGCCTGCTCGCCATCGCCCAGGCCGCCGCCACCCACGCCGAGCCCCCACGGCTGTACGCCGTCACACGCTGCGCCCAGAGCCTGGATGCGGGCCGGCCCACCGACCTGGGACAGAGCGCGCTACGCGGCCTGGTACGCGTGCTGACCCAGGAACACCCCACCCTTCGCGCCACCCTCATCGACACCGGCGCCACGGACCCCGACCTGATCGCCGCCGCCCGCGAACTGCTCTGCGCCGCCCCCGAGGACGAGGTGCTCCTGCGCGACGGTGAGCGCCACGTAGCCCACCTCGCCTACGCCCCGCTCTCCGAGGGCGAACGGACGGCGGCCACCACCCGCACCGTCCGCTACGGCGTCGACCGCTTCCAACTGCGGGCCGGCCGGCTCGGCGACCTCGACGCCCTTGGCCTCGTCGTGACCCCAAGGCGCGCCCCCGGGCCGGGAGAGGTCGAAGTGCGCGTCCAGGCGGCCGGCGTGAACTTCCGGGACGTGCTCACCTCCATGGGCCTGCTGGCCACCGACGAAGGCGCCGGCTACCGCATCGGCTTCGAGTGCACCGGTCTCGTCACCGCGGTCGGGGCCGGCGTCGAGACGGTGCGCGCCGGCGACACGGTGCTCGCCGTCGACCTGCGCGGCGGCGCGTTCTCCACCTTCGTCACCGTTCCCGCCGCCGCTGTGGCACCCGTACCGGAGGGGATCGCCACGGAAGCTGCCGCGGGGCTGCCCACCGCGTTCCTCACCGCCTGGTACGCCCTGCGCCACATCGGCGGGCTGACGGCGGGGGAGCGGGTCCTCATCCACAGCGCCACCGGCGGTACCGGTCTGGCCGCGGTCGCGGTCGCGACCCGGTTGGGCGCCGAGGTGCTCGCCACGGCGGGCAGCGACGACAAGCGCCGCTACCTTCGCGACATGGGCATCCGGCACGTGATGGATTCCCGATCACTGGACTTCGCCGAACAGACCCGCGCCGCCACCGGCGGCGAAGGCGTCGACGTCGTCCTCAACTCACTGTCCGGCCAAGCCATCCGAGCGGGTATGGAGACCTTGCGGCCCTTCGGCCGGTTCGTCGAGCTGGGCGTTCGCGACATCCTCGCCGACACACCGCTCGGGCTGGCGCCCCTGCGGCACAACGTCAGCCTGAGCGCGGTCGACCTCATCGAGCTCCAGAGCACCCGTCCGGACACCTTCGCCGCGGTGATGCGCGAGGTCCTCGCCGAGTTCGGCCAAGGCACGCTCACCCCCCTCCCGTACCGGACCTACGCCCTGGACCAGGCCGCGGACGCGCTGCGCCTGATGGCCGGCGCCGGGCACATCGGCAAGCTGATCCTGACGGTCCCGCAGAAGGGCGACACCACCGCCGTGCTCCGCGAGGCGCCGCCCGCGGTCCGCAAGGACGGCGCCTACCTCATCACCGGTGGGCTGCGCGGGGTCGGCCTGGCGACCGCGTGCTGGCTGGCCCGGCAAGGCGCCCGCCATCTCGTCCTCAACGGACGCACACGCCCCTCCCCGGCCGCCGAACAGACCCTCACCCAGCTGCGCGAGCAGGGCACCCAGGTCACCGTCCTGCTCGGCGACATCGCCGAGCGGGGCACCGCCGAGCGCCTCGTGGGCGCCGCCACCGCAGACGGCCGGCTCCTGCGCGGCGTCATCCACGCGGCCATGGTCCTGGACGACGCCGTGGTCACCAACATCACCGACGACCAGCTGGAGCGGGTCTGGCGCCCCAAGGCCACCGGCGCGTGGCGCCTGCACGAAGCCACCAGCGCCCTGGACCTCGACTGGTTCGTCCTGTACTCCTCCATGGCCTCCCTGCTCGGCAACCCCGGCCAGGGCGCCTACGCCGCCGCCAACGCCTGGCTCGACGCGCTGGCCACCTGGCGCAGCGCTCGGGGTCTGCGCACGCTGGCCGTCAACTGGGGTCCCTGGGGGGAGGTCGGCGTAGCCACGGACTTCGCCGCCCGCGGCTACCAGACCATTCCCACCGCGCAGGGCCTGCAGGCCCTCGCCGCGCTGCTGACCCACCGCCGTGTCCGCACCGGTGTCATCCCCGGTGAGCCGGACAGCTGGATCCCTGCGGCCGGCCGCCATTCCTCGCTGTTCGCCGGTTTCACCGACGGCGGGCCGGCGGGCGGGGCACGGCAGGGCTCCGACCGAGACATCCAGGCCGAACTGCGGTCCACCGAGGCTGGGTTGGCCCGCCATACGGCTCTGGAGAAGTACCTGGCCGAGCACATCCGCACGGTGCTGCGGCTGGGAGGCACCACGTTGGATCCCCAGACCCCGTTGAAGGCACTGGGCTTCGACTCGCTGCTGAGGATCGAGCTCCGCACTCGTCTGGAGTCGGCCCTGCACACCAGGCTCTCCAGCGACTTCGTCTGGCAGCACCCGACGCTGAGTGCTCTGGCCACCGGTCTCGCCGAGCACCTGGGGCTGAGCCTGAGCGGCGGCGACGGCCCGCAGCTGTCGCGTGCGGCGGCCGCGGCCGACCGGGCGGATGCCGGTCCCGGTCGCGACGGGCCGAGCGACACCACCACGTACGACACCCGACCGACCCCGACGATCCCATAAGGCGCGGAACATCAACACCTCTCAGGCCTCCACCGTCCCCTCCACCCGTCCGGACTCCCCGGTTGACCCGCCGCCGACGCCTTCCGCGCAGATCCAGGTGACGCCGATGACCCATTCAGAGCCGCACCGCGCGGCTGAGCACGGCGGCGAGAAGCAGCGCGTCCTGGTCTTCCCACCCCGGCCGGAGTGGGTGGGCCCGGTACGGCGCATGGTCACAGCGGCCCTGAGAGACTGGCGGCTGGAGCACCTTCGCGACGACGCCGAACTCCTGGCCAGCGAACTGGCGACCAACGCCATCCAGCACGCCTTGGACGAGTTCCCGATCAGGCTCGCGGTCGCCCGCAGTGAGACGTCGCTGTCCCTGGCCGCCCGGGGCCACTCGCTCGGGGTGCCCCGCGCCGCCATCGCGCCCAGTGACCAGGAGAACGGGCGGGGGTTGATGCTGATCGAACAGATCGCCGGTGCGTGGCACTGCGAGGCGCATGCGGATGGCAGCAAGACCGTCTCCTGCCGGTTGGTACTGCCGGCCATGGGCGGGGCGGAGTCCGTGGTCCCGCCGCAGCGGCGGCATCCGGCCTCGTCCGCTGCCCAGGAAGGTCCCGGTCCACGGGGCGACGCTCCACCGCTGGTGTAGTGGCCGCACGCGCCGGCGCCCGGTGGGCCCGAACCGGGGCCGACCGGGCGCCGGCTCTGTCACCTGCCACTGCCACGCCCGCGGCGGCGGACGTGGGTCCTCACTTGGGCCGTCGGCGCACCGCGAAGCCGGGGTCGGATCGGGTGCTCACCCTGGTCACCGCGATCGAGCTGTCGCACGAGCTGGTGCAGGGAGACCATGGCCGTGATGGGGGGCAGGCCCGCGACCAGCATGCTGAGGGCGGTGTGGGAGGCGTTGGCGATGCACAGGGCGGCCGCGCCGCTGGAGAAGACGATCATCACGATCCAGGAGTGCCGCAGTGGGCGCCCGTCGATGGCCGCGCGGATGGCCGAGAGGCAACTGACGAACCACGGGCCGTAGATGATGAGCGGCCACAGGGCTGCCAGCCCCTGCGGTACCCGGCCGCACGCGAGGTCGTGCAGCGGATCGTAGGAGAAGATCCAGCCGAGCAGGCAGACCGCGGCAACCGTGACGGCGCTCAGCCCCCCGACCGCGCTGGCGACGATCTGGTTCCACGGGCGGGCCACGCGGCCTGGACGCCGTCGGTGGCGGGAAACCGCCGGAACGTCGATGCAGGCACCCGCTGGTCCATCGCCGAAGGGCCGAGCCTGCTCGACGAAGACTTCCTCGAAGAGGGCCTCGGGCGTCCAGGAGCCCATGGTCTCGACGGTCGGATTGGTGGGCCATGTGCCCACCGCGGCGGTGTCCGCGTCGTACCAGTCGGGGTGTTCACGCGCCGGGACCGGGGGGTAGTGCTCGCGTCTGCTGTAGACGGTGGCGCCGTTGGAGAAGAGGTCGCCTATCGGGTCGTACATGGCCAGCTCCGCATGCTCGTCGCCCCGCGGCACGCGGGTATGGATGTCCGGTCCTGTACCCGCGAGGTCATGCCCGTGCCGGCATCGTGTCGACGCCGCACTGTGCGGCAAAGTCCTGCTCAAGTTGACGGATCGTCCGCAGGAGGTCGGCCAGGAGGCGCGAGCAGTGAGCCAGGACCACCCGCTCGCCGTTGCAGGTGAGATAGCCGGTCCGCACATCGCCTGCGGCATTCCGTCTGTCAGGGACGAACAGCCACTTTCCGAAGCTGCAGATCGGTTCTCGCGACCAGGCGGCCAGGTCGTCTGCGGGTACTGAACTCATGCCCCATCAACGAGGAGTTCAACGTCGGGCATGTGCGGCATCCGGGCGTCGTTCGATATTCAATTTCTTTGTGCTCCGGAGGTTCCCCAGGCGATCTCTCGGATCGTGATCCTCCCCCCCTGCGAGAATGCCCGTCGTGGTTCCCTGACATCGACGGATCCCGCGTCAGTGATGCTCTCTCAAATTACCCAGTACATATGGTCGAGAGTAAACCTTTCTTCAGAGTGATCTGTCCTGCTTCATGCTACGTTTCCCCATTGTGCTGGGGGGTCTTCACGAATTCGAGACCTTTCATGCGGATGAAGTTCGGCTGTTAGGGGTTTGGATGCTCAGCACGGAGGAATACGAAGAGGCGTGTGACCTGCGCAGACAGGGCTGGTCCGTCTCGGCGATCGGCCGGCGCCTGGGCCGTGACCGCAAGACGGTGAGGTCCTACCTCACCGGTCAGCGGATTGCGGGCACCCGGGCGAGCGGTGACAACGAGTTCCTGCGGTACGCGGCGTATTGCCAGCAGCGGCTCAACGACGACCCGCACCTGCAGGCGACCGTGCTTCAGGCCGAGGTCGCGGCGCTGGGGTACACCGGGGGCTACTCGACCTTCACCCGTGCCATGCGCGAGCACCTGACCCGTCCGCGCTGCCGGCTCTGCCAGGACGACTACGGGTACGGCGCGGCCGGCGAGCACCAGGTCACCGAGGACGTGCGCTTCGACTGGCTCGAACTGCCCGCCCCTCCGGCCCACTGGCACTGCGGCAGCCGCGCCCACGTGCTGCTGACCTCGCTCACCCTGTCGGGCCGCTGGCGCGGCACGCTGGCCGAGAGCCGCGAACTGCCTCACTTCGTCGAGGCGATGGACCAAGCGATGCGATGTCTGGGCGGCACCGGCCGTCGCTGGGTGTTCGGCCGCGTGCCGCCCGTGTGCTCCGCGCGATCCGGCAGGCTGACCGCCGCCTTCACCGACGTGGCGCGGTACTACGGCACCACGATCGCCATCCGCGCGAAGGGCGACCTGGACAACCGGGAGCAGGCTCACCGCTCCCTCACCCAACGCTGGTGGCGCACCATGCCCAGCGCCATGGGCGTGCAGGCCGCACAGGCCAGTCTCGACCAGCTCGCCCAACGGGGCCAGGACCGCACCCTGCCTGCCCATGCCCCCAGGCCCCTGCTGGCCCTGCCCGCGCGGCCCTTCCCCGCCCGGGTCTGCACCCGGCGCACCGTTGACTCCCAAGGGCTGGTCAGCTTCCGCGGCAACTTCTACGCGGTTCCGCAGGACCTCGCCGGGGCAGTGGTCGAGGTCCGCCAGCGGCTCGACGAGCCGCACCTGTCGATCACCACCACCGCCGGCGGCGCGGTCATCGCCCGCCATACTCTGGCGCCGCGCGGGGCCGCGCTGACGGTGGCCGGCCCGTGCCTGGTCGCCACCATGGACCGCACGGCCCGCCCGACCCGAACCGCCCGCCGGCGCTGTCCCGGCGGCAAAAGTCCCCGCCCACGCTCCAGGGAGGCGCTGGCCGAGGCCGCGGCCCTGTGCGGGCACGACACGCAGCAGGGCGACACGGCGCTCCTCCTCACCGTGCCCGAGGCCGGCGGTCACCAGCATTGCTCCCCCGGTTCGACGGCGGGCCCGTGCCCATCGCCGGCCGACAGGGGCGCCGGTTGCGACAAGCGCGCACGGCACCTGACGGCACGCCCCAGGCGGCATGAGACGTCGTGACCTGGCGGGGAGACTCCGACGCGTCGAGCGGACCTCGCGCTCGCCGCTGATCCCCGCGGCGCCCCTCACTGACAGGAGAACCCCGTCGACTCACGGCCTCACGTCCATCGAGCCCTGCGCCGCTCTCGACACCACCGGGCCGCTGGCGGTCGGTGCCGCCTCGGCGGGGCGGTGAGCGCGTGAAGGAGATGTCGGACGCGGAGTTCAGCCAGTCCACCGTCCAAAGGGCGTGGGAGAGCCCGGAGGAGGTGGTCATCCCCTTCGCGCTCGCGCACTCGCCGGACCTCCAACCGGAGGACTACGGCGTGCTGATCCGGCTGCTGCTGCGGGACCCGGACCAGCCGTCGGGGATTCTCACGCTCGCCGAGGAGTTCAGGCGCAGCGGCTGGAAGATGGGCGCCAGCCGGCTGCGCGGCGTCCTGGGGCGCCTGAAGCAGGCCGGCCACGTCAGCCACGAGCGGGACGGCTATGACGAGACCACCGATCGCCCGGCCTGGGTCTTCCGGGTCTACCGCAACCCTGCCAACAACCCGCACTACGTCGCGCTCGGGGTGGCGGCTGCGGCGCAGGTCAGGCCGTCCGGTCGGATTTCGACACCTGGGGACCGCGAGACGGTCCCCGACATGGTGGAATCCAACGTCTGTGCACTTCAGGCCGATGCTGCGGTTTCCGACGTGTCGCAGAGCGATGACGCGGTCTGCGACACGTCGGAGACCGATATCTGTGCAGGCCAGGCCGATGGTGCGGTTTCCAACACGTCGCTCCCCCACCCCCCACACCCCCCAGGGGGAGGAGGAACTACCTCCCCCTTCCGCAGTCATCACGCACAAGGCCACGCGTCCGTGCCACCGCAGTTTCGACATGGATGTGACACGACGTCAGCATCGACGCCAACCGTCGACCGCGCGCCGGATCCGCAGCGAATCCAGGCGGCGACGGACTTCCTGCGGCGCCTGCCCGGGAGGTGGGCCTTCGGAAAACTCGACGCGGCCAAGTTCGCCCCGGAACTGCTGGCCAGCGCCCAGGACTCCGGTTGGCAACTGGACCTGTCCCTGCGCTCGTGGCTGATCCGCAACGAGGAAGGCAAGAGCGCCCCGCGCGCCCACCGCGCGCTCCTGCAGCACCGCGTGCGCAACCTCGAGCTGCGCGAGGCCGTCTTCGCCGACGGGGGCGCCGACACCGGCACCGACCAGCCCGCCCCCGCCCGTCCCCCGGGCTCGGACCGGCTGCCGGACTGGTGCGGCATCTGCAACCACGGCGAACAGCCACTCAGCCTGATGATGCGCACGGTGGTGAGCGCGGACCTGGACAGCGACCTCGTCGAGCTGTGTCCGCGATGCCACCCGGGGCGGGCGCGCACCGCGCGCTGACGCGCGCACCCGGTGCCGCAAAGCCCCCACGACGCATCGCGTCGCCGCGCAGGACCCTCACACTAGGAGCTCTGATCATGACTATCCCGCAGCAGCAGCAGAGGGACATCACCGACGGCGACCTGGCTGCCCCGGGGGTGCCCGAAAGCCCGTACGGGGACACCGGCCGTGGCGAGCGGGGCCGGCAGGAGCCTCTCGCCGAACTGGGCGCCCTGGAGCGGGTGCCGCCGCACGACCTCCTCGCCGAGATGGCCACGCTCGGCGCGATGTTGCTGTCCCGAGACGTCATCAGCGACATCATCGAGGTCCTCAACCCGGGGGACTACTACCGCCCCGCACACACCACCATCCACCGCGCGATCCTGGACCTCTACGTGAAGGACGAGCCTGCCGATCCGATCACCGTGGCGGCCGAGCTGGCCCGATGCGGTGACCTTGCCCGGGTCGGAGGCGCTGTGTACCTCCACCGCTGCGTTGACAACGCGATGTCGTGTGGCAGCGCCAGCTACTACGCCGCCATCGTCTCCGAGCGGGCCGTCTTCCGGCGGCTGGGCGAGACCGGTGTGCGAATCGCCGGCATGGGATTCGCCGGCGAGGGAAACGCCGCCGACGCGGTCGACGCGGCCCAGGCCCAGCTCTTCAACGTGGTCGGCCACCGCGCGATGGATGAGATCCGCCCGCTGCGCGCCACGGCGGAGCCGCTCGCGGACCGTATCCAGGCCCGCAAGGACGCGAAGGGCGGGCTCCAGGGCATCTCCACCGGCTTCGCGGACGTGGACTTCCTGACGAAGGGCCTGCGCGGTGGGCAGTTCATCATCATTGCCGCCCCGCCCCGCGGTGGGAAAGTCGACGCTGGCCGTCGACTTCACCCGCGCCTGCTCGATCAACAACAAGATCCCCTCGGTGCTGTTCTCCCTGGAGATGAGCCGCGAGGAGATCGAGGAGCGGATCATGTCCGCACACGCTCGCATCCCCCACCACCACCTCAAGTCCGGCGAGATGAGTGCTGACGACTGGTCCCGCTTCGCGCGCCACTACCCCGCCTACGAGAGTGCCCCGCTGTTCATCGACGACAGCGATCACCTGAGCGTCGTCGACATCGCCGCGAAGGCGAGGTGCATGAAGCGCCAGCACGACATCGGCCTGGTCGTCATCGACTACATCCAGCTCATGAAGTCCGTGGGACACAACCCCGAGTCGCGCCAGCTTGAGGTCTCCGGCATCTCCCGCGACCTCAAGCTGCTCGCCAAGCAACTGGACGTCCCCGTGGTGGGACTGTCCCAGCTCAACCGCGGCCCCGAGCAGCGCACCGACAAGAAGCCGGTGATCTCCGACCTGCGGGAGAGCGGCTCGCTGGAGCAGGACGCCGACATCGTCATCCTGCTCCACCGCGAGGACATCTACGACAAGAACTCCCCTCGCGCCGGGGAGGCCGACCTCATCGTCGCCAAGCACCGCAACGGGCCGACAGCGACGATCACCGTCTCCTTCCAGGGTCATTACAGTCGCTTCGCCGACATGACCCGGGACTGACCCTGGTGGGAATACGGCATCCCGATTAGCCCATCTGGGGGGCTTTCATGGTATCTGGCATACCTGCTTGGCATATTCCCCGAAGGTTGCTCTACAGGCGAGATGTACGTCCAAGTCGGGCCGCTCAAGGATCCCGCCGAACGATGGCGTGATCGCCGCGGCCCGGCATGGTGCGGGGCTTCGGCCCTGACGGGCCCGGTACCCGACAGCATCTCCACCCGACCTGCAGTTCCCAGCGGAGAACGGAGTCACATGCCACTGCCCACCACTGGACGCCGCCGCCCCATGACGCCCGAGCAGGCGGCGTCCATGCACCCCGGACTGTGGCTGGCCGGCACTCTCGGCCGCCAGCGACGCGACGGAGCCGTCATCCGATGGGCCACCGACCCGAAGCACCTCGTCACGGTGCCCTGCGGAGTCCGCTGGGATGCCATCGCCATGTCGCACAGCACCGGCGCTCGCGTGCTGGAAGAGCTCCTGCGGGCCCCCGAGCCGGAGGAGATCGGACCGGTCCTCGCCGACAGCCGCTTTGACCGCTGCTACTGGCTGATCCCCCTGGGATCCTTCCCGACCTGCAAGGCCATGCCCTCGGAAGTACGTCTGCTGCTGCCAGGCCAAGGCCTCGAGGTGCCCGACCCCGACCCTGCTCCCACGTACGACCCCGGGTCTGCGGGGGACGTCCTCCAGCCGGTCACCTGGGAGCACTGGCCCGCGACCAATGGCACGCTCACCCCGCCCAGACGACTCGTCAGCCTGCTCACGGGCCTTCGCCAGACCCGCACGTCCCACTGCCTCGCGGCCACGATCCGCCGGCCAGGGGCAGGCCCGCGACGGTCCCTCCCCCCTCGCACCCACCCCCCGCAGCGCAAGAGCACCAGCTGAGCGTCGAGATCGCCACGACCGCGCCCTGTCACCCGCTGGAGGGCGTGCACCAACCAGTGGATCTGTACTGCTGAGCGTGGTTGTGGGCGGTCGTGGCCGACTCCGAACCAGCACAGCGAGAGCTCCCGCCGGCCGCCTCCGCGCGCGTCACCTCCAGACAGGTCCTCGGCTTCCGGGGACGTGGCGCGGCACGGCTGGCAGGGGGCTGATCACTGACGGCGAACTCGGTGGCGATCTGGTAGATCGGGCCGGAGAGCAACTGGGCGTTGCCGTTGTGCACGACGTACCCGATGAACTGGATTCCCCCGACGAACCCACCGGGCCGCTGGGTGACCGGCCGATCCGCGGAGCCCGCGTACCCGGCGAGCTCCGAGCAGTCGAAGAGCGCGAAAATGTCAGGATGCTCTCTGAAGATACGGTCGACCAGAAGGGCGTCGGTGATCTCACCCTCGTAGTACGGGTAGTCCGAAAAGAGCCCGAACTGACTCTCGCTGAGGGTGTCCAGAATTACCGGATCAAGCCCGTGGCTGCCACAGATCGACGCGATCACGCTGCCAATAAATCCACCGCCGCCGGCGATGATGACCTTCACTCGACACCTCACGCTCATCCGATGCAAATGTGCCCGACTGGGGATGCCGAGTTGTGGGCATTGAGCTCCGATGGCATCTCGCGTCACCATACTCGATGCATAAGGTCTTAGAACTTTCATTATCGATCGTCAAACCACTTAGCGGATAGTCCGGTGGTTGAACCCGCCGCTGATTGACAAGTCGATACCGAACTTCTCGCAGCGGAATTCCCCCGGCCGTGACTCCCCAGGCTGTGTACGGGATTGAGCATCCGCGGCACACTCGATCCCGCCCTGCCCACGAGAGCAACCGGGACCACCGAAGGAGCCGCGAACGCTTCTCGCCGAGCTCCTCCCGGGCCCACACCGGGCCAAGTGCCGTCAGCCAAGCCGACGGAACGCGCCCCCACCACCCCCACACGCCCCGGCTCTACGCCCTGGACCTGCCGGTCCGTCCACCTGGACACGCGATCGAACTTCGACCGGATGTTGCAGTCCGATCGGCGCCGATCCCCGCCACCGCCGACGCATTGAAGAAGACCAGGCCCGGCGCCATGGACGACGCACGCTCCGCCAATCGGGTGATGTGGCGTCAAGGCTCTTGCCAGCATCGTCACCCCGATGGGTTACTGGTTTCATCCAATCCGGTGGGCTGCCCATCCTTCTCCGGGAAGTGGCGGCTGGCCTACCGTGACGATCCCGTCTGATCGTGTAGGCGGTGGCGCAGCTCTGGCGCCGCGGTGGGCGCCCTCCCGCGTTGAGGACGTGAATCCACCAGCCGGTACCCCCTTCGGGGGGCTCTGGCTGGTGCGGCGGCTCACGCCACCTCTCTGGGGGGCGTCATGCGAACTGTCCGCACCCTTCGATCCATCATCGGCGTCTGTGCCCTGACCGCAGGGCTGGCCGGGGTCCCCGTGACCGCGCGCGCCCTGACTCCGGTGCTGTGTAACGAGACTTCTCTGGTGAACGCGATCAATGCGGCCAATGCGGCCGGTGGGGACTCGTTGGCACTGATGCCGGGCTGCACCTACACGCTGACCGGGGCGCACGGCAGCGAACCCGCCGGCCCTGTGGGACTGCCGCCCATCACCACCCCGATCACCTTGCTGGGGCTGGGGAGCACCATCACCCGTGCCCCGGGCGCGTCGGCCTTCCGGATCCTTCAGGTCGAAGGGGCGGCCAATGTGCCCGAGACCAATGGCCGGCTGAGCATGGCGGGGGTCACCATCCGCGGGGGCAGTGCCGCGGCTCCCTATCCGGGAGGTGGTATCGCCAACCTGGGCGGCACAGTCTCCCTGATCTCCAGCTCTGTCACCGGCAACACCGCTGTCGCCGGGGGCGGCATCTACACCGACAACGGCGCTGTATCGCTGACTGCCAGCGGCGTCACCGGCAACACCGCCGCCACCAGTGGCGGCGGCATCTACGTCAACTCCGGTCAAGTGACCATGCTGGCCAGCACCGTCAGCGGTAACGCTCCGGACAACTGCGCCCCGTCAGCCAGCGTGCTCGGCTGCACCTGACGGGTCCGGCCAACGCAGATCGGCCGAATGCTCCACCAGGCAAGCCCCGTGACCCATCGGCGGCCAGTGCGGCCGTGCGGTCCCGGTTCGTCATGCCCACGCACACACATCGCACTACGGAGGCAGCACCATGCCCATTTCTCCCAACCAGGGGTCGACCGGAGGCGGGACCTCGGTCACCATCACGGGTACGAGCCTCAGCGGCGCCACCGCCGTGCACTTCGGCGCGAACCTGGGCACCATCACCGCCAACACGGCGACCTCGGTCTCCGTCACCTCCCCGGCCGGGGCCGGCACGGTCCCCGTCACCGTGACCACGCCGGGCGGGACCAGCAACCCGCTGGCGTTCTTCTACGTCGGCGCGCCGTTCAAGTCCGCCCTGAGCCCCCTCAACGGCGTCACCGCGGGCGGCAACACGGTCACCATCAACGGAACCGGGTTGTCCACGGCGACTGCCGTGCACTTCGGCACCGCCTCCGCGACCCCGACCGTGGTCAGCGACAGCCAGTTGACCGTCGTCGTGCCGGCGGGCGCGGCGGCCGGGGCGGTGGGTGTCAGTGTCACCACCGCGGGCGGCACCAACAACGGGCTGTCGTACACCTACATCGACCCCCCCACGGCCACCTCCATGCTCCCGACCTCTGGGCCGGTCTCCGGCGGCACCGCGGTGACCATCACGGGCACCAACCTGACGACCACCGAGTCGATCACCTTCGGCGGTGTCGCGGCGCCGTTCAGTGTCATCTCCGACAGCGAGGTCGTGGCCGTCACCCCGCCCGGGACCGCCGGTGCGGTCGACGTGACCCTCACCTCCGTTGGTGGCAGCATCACCGGCACCGGCACGTTCACCTACGTCGCCGGCCCCGGCATCTGACCGGGCACCCGGGCCGCTGACGCCCGATCAGCGCGACGATCGCTGAAACGCCGACCGGGCCGGGCCGCTCCTTCCCTGCCCGGTCGGCGCCTGCTCGACCTGCCACGGCCCGCACCTGTCCCCCGGCCAGCCCGAGGACAGACCCCTCGGAAGGAGTACCCGCGTGCCCGCTCCAATCGTCAGCTCCGTCTCCCCGACCTCGGGATCCGCCTCGGGCGGGGGCACCGTCACGGTGACCGGTACGGGGTTCACGGGTGCTACGGCCGTGCGCTTCGGCGCTGCGGCGGCAGCATCCTTCACCGTCAACTCCAGCACGCAGATCACCGCGACCACACCTGCGGGGACCGGCACGGTGCAGGTCACCGTCACCACCCCGGGTGGCACCAGCAGCCAATTCGTCACCTTCACCTACACCGCCACATCCGTGGCTACGCTCGCCTCGGTCAGTCCGAGTTCGGGTCCGGCGGTGGGCGGTACGACAGTCGTTCTGACCGGCACAGGGTTTACCGGTACTACTGCTGTGCGCTTCGGCGCTACGGCGGCAGCGTCCTTCACCGTCAACTCCAGCACGCAGATCACCGCGACCACACCTGCGGGGTCTGGCGTTGCCCAGGTCACGGTCACCACGTCCGGGGGCACCAGCAACGCAGTGTCCTTCACCTACGTGTCGGCACCGCTGCCGGTCCTTACCTCGGTCAGTCCGGCTTCAGGCCCGGCAGTCGGCGGCACCACGGTCACCTTGACCGGCACGGGACTGGCCACCGCCAGTGCGGTACGGTTCGGCGCCACTGCGGCAAGCTCCGTCACCGTCGTCTCGGACACCCACATCACGGCCGTCGCCCCGGCCGGCTCCGGCACCGAGCAGGTCACCGCCACCACATCCGGCGGCACCAGCAATGGGATCCCCTACACCTACTCCGCGGCCCCCACCCTGAGCGGCGTCGGCCCGAACCAGGGACCCACCTCGGGCGGGAACACCGTCACCCTGACCGGTGCCAACCTCGCCGGAGCCACCGGGGTCACCTTCGGTGCAACCCCAGCGACCTCCTTCACAGTTCTGTCGCCGACCCAGATCACCGCCGTGGTCCCCGCCGCGATCGCCGGGCCGGTGGATGTCACCGTTATCACCCCGGGCGGCACGAGCACACTCGTCAGCTCCTACTTCTACGTCAACACTCCGTTCCTCGCCGGCGTCACCCCGGCCTCAGGTCCGCTGTCGGGTGGGAACACGGTCAGCCTCACCGGTGCCCACCTCATCGAGGCCACTGCGGTGCACTTCGCGACCACTGCTGCCGGTGCCTTCACGGTGGTCTCCGACACCCAGATCACCGCCGTGGCCCCTGCGGGAGCCGCCGGGCCGGTCGCCGTCACCGTCAGTACCGCTGGCGGGACGAGCAACCCGGCCTCCTACGGCTACCTGGCGGTACCCACCATCGCAAACCTCAGCCCGGACCAGGGGCCCACCTCGGGCGGGAACACCGTCACCCTGACCGGTGCCAACCTCGCCCAGGCGACCACCGTGTTCTTCGGCACCGCGCCCGCCGCGTTCACTGTCGTCTCCGACAGCGTCATCGTCGCCGACGCCCCGCCCGGACTCGCCGGGACGGTCGACGTCACCGTCGTCACTCCCGGCGGCTCCAGCGCCGCGGACGCGTACACCCGAGTCGCTCCCCCCTCCATCTGACCGGGCACCCAGGCCGCCTGCCCGGTCGGCGCCTGCTCGACCTGCCACGGCCCGCACCTGTCCCCCGGTCAGCCCGAGGACAGACCCCTCGGAAGGTGTACCCGCGTGCCCGCTCCAATCGTCAGCTCCGTCTCCCCGACCTCGGGATCCGCCACGGATCTTCGTCCGCAACGTCCGCGAGGCCCGGCTCCTCGTCGACGCAGGCCTGGATGCCGCCCGGATCACGCACTTCGACCTGCCCGACTTCGAGCAGGACACCTGTGCTGATGGCACCGACAACGGACCGGCCGCCTGCCCCGTGGTGCTTCACATCCGTAGAAGCACGGGGCGGCCACGTCGTTGCTCTCACCGTCGCCGTTGTCGGTGAAGAGCAGGATGGCGCTGATGAGGACGTAATGGCACCCTCAAGCAACCGTGCTCTCGTTCAGTTGCGCACGAGCCGACTGGCAGTCATGTTCAGCTTGCGGTCGGGGCGACGTGTTCCAGTAGGTGCCTGTGGTAGTTCGTGCGGTCTTGCAGCAGAGTGATGCTGACGACGATGCGGTTGCTGTCGAGTGGGAGGAAGACGGGGCCGGCGAGGGGCAGGGCGGTCACCCGCAGTCGGAATCCCCCCAGAGGCAGTCCCGTGCTCTGCTCGTGATCGCGCAGTACGTCCCTGAGGCGCGGGGTGCCGCGGGTGGGCTTACCGGCTTGCGCGACCTCGCGCTTTCGCTCCGCGCTCCACAGCCGGAGCGCGCCGAGATTCTCCCCGACGACGTGGCCAAGCGGGCCGTCCGGCAGCGGCTGATGCTCGGAATTCGCCTGTTCGGTGAAGGGCAGGGCACGCTCCCACCAGCGCTGCCATTGCGCATCGAGCTCGCTGTCGGCCTGTAGCGCAGAGGCGATGACCACTGCCTGCGGGGGGTGGACGGCCGGCAGGCCGAGCGGATCGGCGATGCCGAGCGCGTCGCGGACGGCCAGCACGAAGGCCAGGTCATGGGAGTAGTCCAAGACCACCGACCACGGCGTGCTCGACATCGCTACCATGCGGTAATTCCCCGATCAGAAGATGAATTCGTGGTCGCTGGGACCACCGCTGGAGCAGGTCTCCCCGTCCCACAGCAACACGTCGCTGGAGGGCACGACACCGGCGGTCTCATACCCCGGCCCACCGCCGTGCACGTCCCACTCACCGTGCCACTCCTCGTCCACTCCAAGGCCACCGCCCCATGAGTAGGAGTCCGAGCCCCAGTTGTCGGACCTGTTGACCTGCCAGTGGTAGGCGACGGCGCCCTGGTCGAGGTCGAAGCCCGTCTCGATCTCCGAGACGTAGCCGCCGTCCGGGTGGATCCAGAGGTAGGAGTCGCCGCAGCTCCCCTCGACAGAGTCGTCGGGATGGATCTTCGATGTGTACGGGCTGCCGTCCCGGTTGATCGCCGAGGCGGTGGGCACCGCGTGCTGGCTGCCGTTCGGATCGGTGACCACCTTGAAGCCGTGCGATTCTGCGACCTTCCGGTCCACGCCGCTGACGGTCAAGTCCCCGTCTTGGGCCCCCTGCCCGAGACAACGCGGCAGACGCGAGGACGCTATCCCCGGCGATCACCACACCTGCCACACCCGCCACATGGCGACACGGTTGGCGCGTTCGTACAGAGGTATGGCCGGTTCCGCCCGGCTCGCGACCCGGCCCTCGAACGGACGGGTCGGCGGGCGAAACCGACCGAAGCTCAGCTCGACCGGCTCGCCGAGCTCGGGCTCGACTGACGCCGACCGGCTCGGGCCCAACACCCGCCCAGAAGCGCTTTCTGGGCGCGGACCAGGCCGATCACGGCGATGATGACGCTCACGATGGCCGAGGCAATGAAGCCGACCGGCTCGCCGGTGATGACCTCCAAGGTGGTCAGAGCACCGACAGCGAGGACGGCAAGGCAGACGAACATCGCCCACCGCAGGGAACTGCGCCGCGCCACGGCCGCCTTCGCCAACTCCAGTCCCGCCAGTCCCTCCCGCTCCCTGCCGCTGTTCGACAAGTGGCAGCCGAGGCTGCCCGCGAGCTGCGCCACAAGCGGTGCCCGCCGAAGAGGATCGTCAGTGCGTGTAAACGGGGCGGTCAGACGGTCTCGGAGCGGTTGCCGTCATTCGATCGGCGGCCACCCTCTGACGCCGAGCTCCGCCCAGCTTCCCCTCCACGCGCACCACCGGCTCCAATGTCGCGCGGGTCAGATCTGCCGGTCCAGGTCGGAGAACGTCAGACCGCCGGCGCCCAAGGCGCGGCGGGCAGGCCGGGGAGCCGGGACGTCATCGCCGGGAGGCTGGCGGAAATCCGCACCCTGCTCGACCGGCAGCAGCCTGCGCCCGCCGGACTGTCCACGCGGCCCGGAACTGCCGCCGGGCAGCGAGAACCACCCGCTCGCGCTCCGCCTCCCCGAGTGCCCGCCTGTCGGAAGCGGGCACGACGATTCGGCGGGCGAGCTCCTCCCCGGCCGGGCCGCATCGATCCGGCCGTCCCTGCGCTGCAGGGCCCGCACCGCGGTCAGGGTCCGGGCCCCGGCGACCGTGCCGGTGTGCCGGGCGCGCCAGCGTTTCAGCGTGGCCGTGGTCAGGCCGTCCAGGTCCTCGGGGATCTGGTCCAGGCTGTTCAGGAACTGCGCGAACATCCGCAGGTGGCCCCAGTACGCCCGCGCCCACGACGACGACCTGAGCCCGGTCGACGAGAACCAGCTCACCCTCCCGTAGCCCAGCCTGACGGAGGACCACGTGCACCGCATCATCGCTCCCAGCCCCGACAGCCCGAAGCAGCCAAGGCTGGCCGACAGCCCCGCTCGTGGACGGCGGCGGGGTGGCCTGGTCCACGACGCCGGACCCCGCGCTTCCGTTTCATGGGCAGGGGCCAGCGCTCCGGGTCTGCCGCGCTGGTCGAGGGCCCGGGTCAGATCACGGTTCGCCTCCCGCGCGGCAACGAGCTCGGCCCGGGCCTCCTCCAATACGGCGGTGAGCTCGACGCTCTTCTGCTCCAGCATGGTGATCGTCCGCTGCAGCTCGTCGATGTCGGTCGGGGCGCCCAGGCCCGACTCTCGCCAGGCATGCCCGCAGGGCCTGCGACAGCCGCTTCTCCAACTGCTCGATTAGGGCGCTCAGCCGGGTGTTGCGGGCCTGGGCGTTGGCGAGGTTGGCTTGGAGCGAGGCCGGGCTGACCGGTGAACCGGCGGCCGGGTCCTTCCCGGCTGAGCCTCGTCCGGCATCGCCTGGGGTGACGGCACGATGCCTGCCTGCGGTGCGTGTCTGAGCTGGATGGGACGGGGGAGGGTGGAAACGGCGTTTCCACCCTCCCCCCGCTGCGGCCCCGTGTCTATGTCCTCAGGCTCTGAATTGCGAAGTGCTACGCCGGACGGTTCTTGACGGAGCGACACGCCGAGGTGATTTGCCAATCCGCCTCGTCGCGTCAGTATGCTGACGCCATGGCATCCCCATACTTGGGAGGTGAGCGGGAAAAGCTAACGTCGAAGCTCCCCGCATCCCTCCGTCAAGACCTCAAGGTCCGCGCAGCGCAGTTGGGCATCGACGTCCAGGACGCCGTCGCCGACGGCATTGCTACTTGGCAAGCCCACACCGATCTCCTGCCGACCATCGACACCGCAGGCGCTGACTCGTTCGGAACGTGGCTTCCTGAGGGCCTCTACGACGGCTTCAAGGAGGACTGCGTCGGTCGCGGGGTCTCCTACATCCAAGGGCTCGCCCAAGCCGTCCGACTCTGGTTGGATCGGCACGCAACCGACGAACCCCAGACCATTGACCAGCCGGTTCGGCGAATCATCATGGCCAATCAGAAGGGCGGCGTCGGCAAAACCGCCGTGTCGGCCGGCGTCGCTCAGGCATTCGCTGAGGACGGCCAACGTGTCCTCCTCATTGACTACGACCCGCAGGGCCACCTCAGCCACCAGCTCGACATCCCCGCCATCGACGCGGGTGAGGAGAGCCTGGTGACGCACATGCTCGAGCGCGACAAGGCCCGCAAGACCATCCAAGAATTGGCCGTCATCATTCCCGGGGACCGGTTCGGAGGGCGCCTGCACGTCCTCCCGGCGGCTTTTGACGCCTTCCTGCTCGACGCCGGCCTCGCCATGTTCCGTGGGCCCCGGCACGCCGTCCTCGAACGCGCCCTCGCCGCAGCCGAGACCGACTACGACGTGATCGTCATCGACTCCCCGCCCAGTCTCGGCCTCGCTATGGACGCGGCGCTCTTCTATGGTCGGCAGCGCAAGGACGAGGTGGACGGCAGGTCGGGGGTCGTGATCCCCGTGGAGGCAGAGGACAGCTCCGCCAAGGCATACGGCATGCTCGTCAAGCAGATCAACGCGCTCATGGCGGACTACGACCTGATGCTCGAACAGCTGGGCCTTGTCGTCAACAAGTACGACTCGCGCCGTGGCTTCATTGCCACCTCGTCGCTGGAGAAGTGGCAGAGCCTCGGCACCCCCCGAGTCCTCGCCATCAACAAGGACCTGCGCGAGCAGCGCGAGGCAGTGCGTGTCACCAAGCCATTGCTGGATTACGCGCCTGAGAGCGAGCAGGCTCACGTCATGCGCCAGATCATGCGGGAGCTGACGTCATGAGCAGCCGTTCCAAGGCCGCCCTGCTTGGTGGCTCCAGCACCTTCGACGCGGTTGCCCCGCAGCCCGTCAGCGCGCGGGGTCGAGCGCTCGCGGCCCTCGATGGAAGGCCCGTGGACGCCGAAACTGCGCTGGCGGCGGCCACTGGGCGGGCCCGACTCGACCAGCTCGCGCACAACCCGTTCAACCCCCGCGAGACGCTCACCGAGATCAAGGAGATGGCCGACAGCCTCGAGGCCCGAGGCATCATCCAGCCGGTGACCGTCGTGACCCGGTCGGCCTTCCTGAACGCGCACCCCAAGCAAGAGGGCCGAATCGGTGCCGCTGACTACGTCGTCCTCGACGGAAACCGACGCCTGGCCGGCGCCAACCTCGCGGGCCTCGACGACCTGCCCATCCACATCGACGACAGCCAGGCGCAGACCGCGGACGACATGCTGGAGTCAGCTCTCGTCGCTGCCGTTCAGCACGTCGAGATCGAACCGCTCGACCAAGCCAAGGCCCTCGAACGGCTGGTCACTGTCCACGGTTCGCAACGACAGGTCGCCAAGCGCCTCGGCAAGTCCCACGTCTGGGTATCCCAGCGCCTGGCGCTCCTCAACCTGACACCCGAGCTCCAACAAGCCGTTGAAGCAAAGGAAGTCCCCGTCGAGGTCGCCCGTGCCGCCGGGCGGCTGCCGCAGGAGCAGCAGGGCCAGGCAGTCGAGGAGGCGCTGGAAGAGCGACGCACTCCCAGGAACCTTCGTACGGCCGCAGGTGGAAACGCCGTTTCCACCCCACCACGGCGATCGCGAGATGCTTCGACCGAGGGTGGAAACGGCGTTTCCACCCCAGCCCTCAACGAGGGCGAGATTCCGCCGGCGGATGTGCCGAAGCAGCGTCCCGACGCCTCGGCGCAGTTGACTGACGCGCGCAGCCGAGTCAGCCAACTGGGGGCCACCGCGGTGGATTGGGCCGCGACCCTTCGGGCTGGATGTACCGAAGAGGAGCTGGAGACGCTCCTGGAAGAACTTATGGCTCCCTGACTGGTTGGTCGGGGTGACTTCTGAGAGGGCGAGCAGCGGGGCCGGGCATCTGTCCGGGCCCCACCGCTCGTTCCGATCGGGCAGTGGCGGCAGTACGCCCACTCTCCCGCCCGGCTGACGGTGGCTATGAACGCTGCACTCCGCGCGCATCTATTGGCTCGGATCTCACGTTGGCGCGAGCTGCCCGCAAGGCAAGATCAAATTGAAATTCCGGCAAAGCGGGCAATCTCTCACGAAATCCGACCTCCAGAATGGGCCCTTCAAGGGCCTGCTGGACGAGTGCCGGTATGGCGCGATGGTCGAGGTGCTGAAAGGCCGCCAGGCAGCCGAACAGGGATTTCCACCCCCCTGGGCGGCCTTCGCAGCGACATGAAACACCCCAGGCGATACGGTGCTGCCCCTGAGAGGACGTCGACTGCGCCGCCCCGCCCGAGGGCTTCTGATCGACCTCGCTCCACGCCCTGCTATCCGCCCGGTGCGAGATGGAGCACGCGGCGGCGTATTCCGGTGCCTGTGACGCCCCAGCCGGTCGGGCTGCGGACAGCTCCTGGCGGGCGAACATGTGGCGGCCCGCCCGCCGCCGAGCCTTCGTTGCCGATGGCCTGGTAGTCCGCGATGTCGAGCATGGCGTCGAACGTCCGGGTCGCCAAACGCCACCCCGGGCAAATCCGATGGCCTCGACAGCCTGCAGGTGGCAAGACTGCTCTGGTGAATACCCTGTCGCCGTCGCCCGGCCCGCTCCCTCTGTCAGTACCGGACCCGCGCGCCCACGACGTCGTTCTCGACTATGCGGGCATGCACGCCCTGGTTGCCGACCTGGTTCTGCCCGGCGACGCGTCGATGTATGTCATGAGCGCGATGGAAACCTCTCGCGAGCTCATCCGGCACTCCTACTACCGGTACGAGTTCGCCACCGTCGCCGTCGCGCATTCCCTGTTCGCCCTGGAGCACGTCCTTGCCGAGCGTCTGGCCCTCAACAAACCACTCCAGGACCTGATCGAGCGGGCCACGGACGCAGGGCTCATCGCGGCGGAACTCGCCGCCGAACTCGACCGCAGCCGACTGCTGCGCGACAAGCCGCCGCCCGCGCGGCGGCGAGCTCCTGGTCCTCCTCGATGCCGATCGCTGACAGCAGGTCCTGCTGCTCCTGGTCGAGCTCGGCCCAGCCGGCCCGCTGCGCCTTCGCCCACCGGCCGAGCTGCTCGCCCTCGAACACCGTGTCCACCGGCAGCACGGTCCAGTCGACGCAGCCGTCGGACTCCAGCCACCACTGCCGGGCGACCGCGTAGGTGCGCTGCCACACGATCGGCCACGCCGGGCACCACCACGGGTCGATCTCCTCCAACGCGGCCCGCCGCCGCGGGGTGAGAGCCCCCGCTTCGCCCACCGGCACCTGGGCCGCTGAACGCAGTTCTGACAACCACGTGCCAATCGCATAGCCACCCACCGATGCCCGTGCTGGGCAGGCCAGAGAGCCACCGTGGCCCTTCGCCCAGACGCGCGCCCAGTCGAGGCCAGCCTCGAACCGCGCATCGCTGACGGACCAGATCATCCCAAGGTCATCGAGCATCATCACCCGGTGTCGTGCCAGTTCACCGCTTGAATGCTCGGTACGCCGGTCCGAGAGCCATTTTCCGAGCGGGAAATTACCCGACTCGCCGACCATCGCAGAATAGGGAACATCGAGTCCGCCGGTCTCGTCGAACCACCGCCGGGCATGGCCGATCCCCTCACGCCAGAACTGACTCTCACTCGTCAGCACCCGCGAGGAGACGAACAGCGCCAACACGTCCGCATCGACCGGCACCTGGAACCGCACCGGCAGCGTGAACGCCCCCGCCCCACCATCCCCTGACCCACCCTCACCAGGCAAGGCAGCCGCCTCGGCACCGCGCCCGGTGGTCCGCCTACCCGACTTCTGCGGCACCGCCAGGGCCTCCACCACCCGGGCGTCGTGTGACCTCAAGGCCGACAAGATTCGAACAAGCGGACCGTAGCTGTCCGACTCCAGGATGTCCCCGGGCTGCTCCCCGGCCTTGAGGAAGACCGGCACGATCAGGCTCGCGGTCTTTCCCTCGCCGGGCTTCATCCGCAGGGCCCGGCCGATGGCCTGGACGATATCGACCATGCTGCCCCTGCCCTGGAGAAGCACCGAATCCGCATTCGGCATCGATATTATCTAGAGCTGGCCTTGGCGTTGGTGACGTTTGGTCTGGGGCTGAGCTGCGGTGATGGGTGCCGGTACAGGGCTCTGCCGGCGCGTGAGGCACGTTTGGTGTGGATGTCACCTGCGGGGATGAACACCCCGGTCAACCACCGGCTGAGTAGGGCAGCGGTGGCTAGGGTCCCGGCATGGATCCATGGTTCACGGCGGAGCGGGCGATCGACCCGGCCACCGGCACGGTGCGGTGGGTGGTCGCGGACAGTGCGACGTTGGAACTGCATCTGGAGGCGACGGCGTTCATCGCCTCGCTCCGCTCCCGTGGGCTGTCACCGAACACCGAACGCGCCTACGCCAGCCGCATCGCGCTGTACCTGAACCACTGCGCCGGGAGCCGGCTGGATTGGCGGGCTCCGAGTTTCCTGTCCCTGTCGGGCTTCCAGCGGTGGCTGGTGACCGAGCCGTTGCCGCCCCGCGGCGGTGGCCCGCGGCAGGACAGGCCGGTCTTCCGATCCCAGAACACGGCGAACGCGGTGATGACGGCCATCGCCGCTTTCCTGCGGTTCTGTGTCGCGAACGGCTGGGTCGCCCCCCGAGTGGCCGGCCTGCTGTCACAGCCCAAGTACCTGGTCCACGTCCCCGCCAGCTATGACGCGGGGGAGGGAGACCAGTTCCGCACCGTGGGTGCGTCCGCGTTCCGCTTCCGGATAACCGAGCCCGGCTACGAGAACCTGACCCCCGATCAGATCGCCCACATGATCAGCATCGCCGCCCGGGCCCGGGACCGGTTCCTGATCGCCCTACTCGCCTGTACCGGGGTGCGGATCGGTGAAGGGCTCGGGCTGCGCCGCCAGGACATGCACCTGCTCGCCTCCTCCCGCGCGCTCGGCTGCACCACCAACGGCCCGCACATTCACATCCACCGGCGCACCGACAACCCTAACCGGGCACTGGCCAAGGCCCGCAAGCCCCGCACGATCCCCGTCACCGCGGACCTGACCGCCCTCTACACCGACTACAGGTACGAGCGCGACGCAGTGCCCCAGGCCGCCGACGGCGACATGGTGTTCGTGAACCTGTTCCGGCCACCGCTCGGGCGGGCGATGTCCTACCCCAACACCAAGGACATGTTCGACCGCCTCGCCCGCGCCGCCCGCCACCCCGCGCGCCCGCACATGCTGCGCCACTCCGCCGCGACCACGTGGCTTCGCGACGGCGTGGACCGCGATGTCGTGCAGTACCTGCTCGGCCACGTCTCCCCGCTGTCGATGGAGCGCTACCGCCACGTCGACGACACCGAGACCCGCGCCGCGGTCGAACGCCTCGAAGCCCTCCGGGAGCACCAGTGACACCACCGCCCGCCGCCGAGCAGCTGTACCTCCTGCCGATCCGGCCGGACGCGCCGCCTCTACCGGTATCGAGGCCCGCCCCGGACCGGGCGGTGCTCCCGCGCGGAGCGGACCCGGCCGCCTGGGCCGCCTGGCTCACCGAGCACACGGACCCCGTGTGGCGGGCAGGGGAGTGGGACCCAGAGCACTGGCTGTTCACCGGCCAACTCGACAACCCCCGCACCACCGCATCCGTCTGCCGCACAGCCGCCTGCGACCTCACCGTCAACGCCCGCAACGTCTTCTGCGCCATGTGCACCGACCGCCACAAGGCATCCGGCCTGGCGGCCGAGGAGTTCGCCGCCACCTACGTGCCCCAACGCGACAAGGCCCCCAACGGCCTGACAACCGCCCGCTGCGCAGTCACCCGAGACGGCGTGCGGTGCGTGCGCCCCAAACACTGCCGCAACCTGTGCTGCACGCACTACAGCACCTGGCACTACCACCAGCGCCGCGGCAACGAGGACCGCTGGTGGAGCCACATCGCCATCCCCTTCACCGACGAGATCCCCTGCCTGGTGCCGGCCTGCCCCAGCCACGCCTTCACCGCCGGAGGGCTGTGCGGCTTCCACTCCCGCCTGTGGACCCGCGACAACCGAACCACCCGCACCCCGGCCGCCACATGGGCCAAGAACCAGCCGCCCTACACTGCCGCCCACCAGTTCAGCCTCGTGCCCCTGGCCGACCTGGTGCGCCGCGAAGTCCTCTACGCCCTGCAGCAGGCCGACCAGTGGGCCCACGTCTTGAACCCGAGCAGCGTCCGCAGCCTGGTCCGCGACCACACCGACGCCACCACCCTGCTCTGCGACGAACCCCGCCCCCTCTCAGCCCCCAAGGACGCCGCCTACCAGCGCACCCTCAAGCACGTCCACACCGCGCTTCGCACCGCCTTCGACGACTTCACCGGCCAGGCCCCCAACGAGGACATCCTCGACCTGCGCAGAATCGGCCTACGGGCCGTCAGCGGCCAAGCCCCCCGCCAACTCCACGCCACCATCGACCTCGCCCAGAGCATCCACCAGACCTGGCTGCGCCGCCTGCTGCGCTTCTGGGCGAGCACCGAACGCCCCCGCACCGACGACTTCACCCGCACCCTGCGCGCCACCACCATCGCCTCCCGGGCGCTGGCCCAGCGCCCGGGAGCCGGCCACGACCCGACCACCCTGCGCTTCGCCGATGTGAGCGCCGTCATCGACGCCTTCCGCACCGCCCTCAAACTCGACGGCACCCCCTACAGCTCCGCCCACCGCAACGCCCTCACCGGCCGCTTCTTCCAGCTCATCGACTACGGGCGGCGCGCCGACATCCTGGACGACCTCGCCGGGACCTTCAGCAGAGATGCCGTCCACCACACCGTCGGCCGCGACGACGAGAACGAGGACGAGATCGGCAAGGCCATCCCCGAATCGGTCATCCGCCAACTCGACGCCCGCCTCGACACCATCGGCCACGGCGACGTCACAGGCCGCCGCGACATCCCCGAAGCCGACCTCCACCTGCTCTACCGCACCGTCTACACCGTCCTGCGCGACACCGGCCGCAGGCCACTGGAAGTCGCCTCACTATCCCGCGACTGTCTGGAGACCGACCGCGGCCAGACCTCCCTCATCTGGGACAACCACAAACGCCGCCGCCACCGGCGCCGCCTGCCCATCACCGCCACCACCGCCCAGGCCATCCGCGAATGGCAAGAACGCCGCAACCACCTCGACCTGCCCGCCTCGGGTGACGGCTTCCTCTTCCCCGCCCTCACCGACAAAAGCCCGACCGGCCACCTCTCCTCCAGCTACATCAGCGAGACCCTGCGCCTGTGGGTCGCCTCCATCCCCCGGCTCGACGCCGAGGGCGTCGACGCCCACGGCACCCCGCTGCCCTTCGACCGCACCCTCATCTACCCCTACGCCTTCCGCCACTCCTACGCCCAGCGCCACGCTGACGCCGGCACCCCCGTCGATGTCCTGCGCGAGCTCATGGACCACAAGTCCATCGCCATGACCCAGCGCTACTACCACGTCTCCCTGAAGCGAAAGCAAGCCGCCGTCACCGCCCTCAGCGCCCACGTCGTCGACCGCCACGGACAGGCCGCCCCCGCCTCCACCACTGCCTACCAACTGCGCCAGGTCGCCGTCCCCTACGGCGGCTGCACCGAACCCAGCAACGTCAAAGCCGGCGGCAGCTCCTGCCCGATCCGCTTCCAGTGCGCCGGCTGCGGCTTCTACCGCCCCGACCCCTCATACCTGCCTGCCATCGAACAGCACATCAACGAACTACGCGCTGACCGCGAAACCGCCCTCGCGATGGACGCCGCCGAATTCGTCGTCACCGCCTTCACCGCCCAGATCACCGCCTTCGAACAGGTCGTCACCCGCATGAACAGGTACCTCGCCGCCATGCCCGCCCACGAACGCGCCGAACTCGAAGAAGCCAGCACCGTCCTGCGCCGGGCCAGAGCGGGCACACCCCGCCAACTCCTGCCCCTGACCGTCGTCAACCACACCCCCACCGGACCGCAGTGAACCCCCACGGCAACCCAGCCCCCCTCGCCCAGGCCCGCGCCCGCATCAGCGCCGACAAGCGCCAGCGCGCCCTCGACGCCATCACCACCCTCGAACGCGACAACCACCCCGTCACCCACACCACCGTGGCCCGCACCGCCCGCGTCTCCACCTGGCTCACCTACACCGACCCCATCCGCCCCCACATCCAAGCCGCCCAGCACCGCCAAGCCGCCAGAGCAATCCCCACCCAACCGGCAACCACCCCGGCCCCCTCCACCACAGCCGCACCGCGCACCGAGCTCGAACTCGCCCGCCAGGAGATCAAGCAGCTACGCCAAGACCGCGACCAGGCCCGCACCGCCGTACGCCACCAGCTCGGACGCCAACTCGACGCCCTCAGCACCCACGACCTCACCGCCCGCGTCGACGAACTCACCCACCACAACCACCAACTCGCCGACCAACTCCAACAAGCCACCAGCCACAACACCGCACTCCAAGAACGCGTCACCACCCTGGAAGACGACCTGACCGCCGCCCGCACCAGCCTCCGCCGCATGATCCGCAACGAGAACCTCAACAGCTGAAACTGTGAGGACCGAGGCCGATCGAGGCGATGCCAATACGGTGTCTCGGCACGTCAACAGGCGATTCCGCGCCGGGGACAGCCCCGCCGATCCAGGGCCGGACCCGCCCGAGTACGTACCTTGCCGCCACCACCACGTCGGCGACCACGACGTCGCCCAACTACGCCCACTCCACCCCGAACTCGGCGAGCTGCGCGAGCTGACCCGGCGTCAACTTGGACCGTCGGGCCTTCTGATTGTTGAGCCAGGTGCCCAGCGCTACCTGTGACACCACGACCTGGTCCTCACCTCCGGACCCGGCCTCCACCGTCTCCAGCTGCTCCTTGTGCGGGCGACGGACGTTGGCGTGGCGCTCCCGCTCCACGAACTGCGCCAGCGCCGCCAGACCCTGCTGGAACCGGTCGGTGCGGGACACCGTCGGCTTCGCCTCGGCGGCCTGCTTCGCGGCCACCAGCTCCTGGTCCTCCTCGATCCCGATCGCCGCCAGCAGGTCCCGCTGGTCCTCCTCCAGAGTCGGCCACCCGGCCCGCTGCGCGAGCACCCACCGGCCGAGCTGCTCCCCCTCGAACACCGTGTCCTGAGGCAGCGCGGTCCAGTCGACCTGCCCGTCGGTCTCCAGCCACCACTGCCTGGCGACCGCGTAGGTGCGCTGCCACACAATGGGCCAACTCGGGCACCACCAGGGGTCGATCTCCTCGAGCGCGGCCCGCCGCTCCGGGGCGAGTGCCCCTGGCTCCCCGGCCGGCACCTGCGCCGCGGCCCTCAGCTCCGAGAGCCACGTGCCGATCGCGTAGCCGCCGACGGAGGCCCGAGCGGGTGCCGCCAGGCTGCCGCCGTGGCCCTTCGCCCACACGCGGGCCCAGTCGAGGCCGGCCTCGAACCGGGCGTCGGAGACGGACCAGATCATCCCGAAGCCGTCCAACTGCTCGACCCGCCATGTCGCCAGCTCACCGGCCGCATTCTCGGTACGGCGCTCCGACAACCACTTTCCCAACGGGTAATTATTGTTCTCT